>JBLIRP010000011.1:0-55870 GCA_049472355.1 bacterium
GTGCAATCGATCCGGATGGTATGCCAGGAACCGTCCAGAAATCCCCTGCCAAGGTAGACATCTATCTCCAGGAGGTCCTCACGGGCAACGGATACCTTCGGCGAGATACGATACCTGCCGGTGGCAGTTTCTATCTCGACCCCTTCACCGGCGTCTGAAGGGGGCTGCAATGGGATGATCCTGAGGGTTACGTCCCTTCCACACCCCCTCCCCGTCACGGTAAGCTCGAAGATGTCCCAGACATCGATGCCCAGGGGGGCCCGGAAATCGAAGCTGAGGATCCCGTTTTCCGCAAGGCTGATCCCCGGTTCTCCTGCCGGATTCGCCGGGGATGGTGGGGTAAACAGGGAGCGGCGTATCGATTTCCCCCCTGAGAAGGTGGAAAAAAGAAAGATGGATGCAGGCCGTTGCACGTCGAGGACCCGGCTGCCCTGCTGCAGGTCAAGGAGGGTTGTAAACACATTGACGAATCCCAGGCCGAAGCCGTAGATTGGATACGAAGGCTCCAGGAGTTGCCACCCCTGGTTCAAGGGGCCGTCCCAGTATTCAAAGGCATCGACCAGGATGTCCCCTTCCTCGGTAACAATCCCTTCCCAGGCTGGGGAAACATCTCCCCTTGAACTATTTGAACTAATGGATTGGAAAAACGGGGGATATCCCACCGGGCTGCGCGCAGCAGCAGGAAATGAAGGGATACATGCAAGGAGCAGAAAAACAAGAAATGTACCGGTAAAGACTCTTGCAGCAGAGTTCATACCATATTCCTTTCCGAAGGGGGGATTCGGAATCCTATGAAAAGCTACTATATAGTATATCCATATTTTTCCAGATATGCAATAATAACATCTCCGCAATAACATCTCCGCACATGCGTTATAATGATGTAAATCTTCGGATTTTTTGCATATGACTCTCAGAAAAATAACATGTATATGCAGCAGACATGACGGCCCCCAATACTTACCTTGAGACTCAACCTTTAAAAGAGGATAGACACAGGGAGAGGAGAGACAGTACAGGGGATGCATTCATGGGTCTTCAATTCATACAGGGGGACCGCAGCACTACCGCTTCCTTGTGAGGAGAGGCTGGCGGGCGAGATCCGGCGCTGAGGGGCGAGCTCCCAATCCAGCCATTCACCAGGCAGTCCCCTTTCGACATTACGTCGTTGCAGGCGCATATTGTTACGGGAGAGAAGGGAGGGATTGAGGGGGAACGAAGCGACTGTCGAGAAAAACATATTGAAAAAATTGCGTAAATGGGTTATAAATGGTATATTCTGAAAAAAGGGCTGGATATATACCACAATGACAGATTATGGTAAGAATTGCATCAATCGAATCCTTTCATTATTCAAGCGGGAGGATCATCGCCCCTGGGGATACTACCGTGTGCTGAGCGATGGGAAGACGCACAAGGTAAAGAGGATCGTAATATACCCGGGGAAGCGGCTGAGCCTCCAGCGCCACCGCAGACGCGCGGAGCACTGGTATATCCTGCACGGAAAGGCGCTCATAACCCTGGATGACCGTCGGTTCTCCCTGAGCGACGGCCAGTCCACGGACATCCCTCTCGGCTCCCTGCACCGGATCGAAAACAACGGCCCCGATCCCCTCACCCTCATCGAGGTCCAGACCGGCGAGTACTTCGGCGAGGACGACATCGAGCGAATCGAGGACGATTTCGGAAGGGTATAGGGATCAGTAGCTCCACCAGGGCTTCACCTCGACGATGCATGCCGCCTGGTCGTAGCCCCCCCTGATATCGTAGAACTTGATCTCCACCTGGTAGGTCCCTGGGAAGAAACTCTGGAATTTCCAGAGGAACGATCCGTCCGGTGCGCGGCTCAAGGCGCCTATATTGCAGGAGGCATACACCTGGTCCCCGTCAGGGTGCTCCACCCGGATGTCCGGCGCCGTGAGCACGATTTCCTCCCCTGCCCTCACAACCAACGGCCGGCTCGGACTCTCCAGGATAACGGGGGAATGATTCGACCCGGTTCCCCTGTCCAGCACGAATATGGAAAAATTGGCAAATCCAACCGCACCCCGTGCATCAGTGCAGTTGATCACCACATCGTGGACGGCCTCTTTTTTTGGGACAAAGCTGATCAGGCCGGTGGAGGGGTCGATGAAGGTTGGCCACGGCATGTACCAGGGTATAAAGGGTGGTAAAAGGCCGCTAATGGTCCCACCCCATACGAACCCCTCCATGTCGGTCCTGTATGACGCGGATACGGGAAATCCGGGGGTATGCGTGGGTACTGCAGGCTCAGCAAGGGAGAATATAAAGCAGTCCGGGTCGATGAAATTCACCTGGTATTCCCCCTTCTCCCCTGTATAGAAGACCTGCTCTTCGAAGGGAAGCTGGGCCACCGGGGGGTAGTTCTCCACACGGTAGTCGACCACAGCGATAAAAACGGTGCACCTGTCCGAGTGGACCCCATCGGTGACCTCCATGTCCAGGACCAGATCCTCATAATCCATCGGGGTGTAGTCGAAATAGGCGATCATGGGCCACACGGTCACACCGGCATTCCAGAGCGCGCTTTCCAGGATGAACACGAGGTCGGGACGATAGAACGGCTTGCCGTAGGTTTCTGCGACCCTTATGGGGTCGTAGTATTCCGGCAGGTAGGTGGGCATGCCGTCGTAGGGATAGATGGCAAGGGGATTCACCAAGGACATGATGTCTACTGCGCAATACCCTCTTATGACGGTAGCGTTCCAGCCCAGGGTCCCCTGGTCGATGATCGACTGCGCCACAGGACCGGGGCCCGATGCCTGAAGCCGGAGGTTGGGATCCGCAAAGATGGGAAGGTTGAGGTCAACGGTGAAGTCCCTGTCCAGGATGTCGCTGATGGCGGGATCGGCATCCACCCCGAACAGGTTGGGATCCGCGCCCAGATCGGTCCAGTACCTCACCACCGGATCATTGGGATCGTTGGGGTCCTCGACAAATATGAAATTTGCGGGATTGAGCATCAGGTCGCAGATTTCGCTGACCTCTGCAGGCCGGCCCTGAACATCGTAAACAGTGAACGGCTCTGCCTTGTAGTCGGCGATAAAAAGGTACCGATAGGGCTCGAAAATCTCGGCATACAGGGGGCCCGTCTCAAAAAGGTTCGGGTACTGCATTCGCATCCCCTGATGCATATATTCCGGCCTTCTGAAAAGGATATTGTCCAGCCTGAACATCATCCGGCCGCTCACCACGATGGCATCCGCCCAATCCATGCACCATTCGCCAGGATCAAGCCCCTCCCCTTCCACCGCATCCTCCACCGTCTCCGGGCAATCGATCCGGATGTCGTGCCATAAGCCGTCCAGGAATCCCCTGCCAAGGTACACCTTCACCTCCAGGAGACCCTCACCGGCAACGGACACCAAGGGCACGATGCGGTACATGCCTGAGGCGGTGTGCATCTCGGCACCTTCCCCGGCTTCGGAAGGCGGCTCCATGGAGATGAGCCTGAGGACAACCTTCCTCCCGCCCCCCTTCCCCGTTACGGTCATATCAAAGATGTCCCGATCCTGGGTTCCCAGCGGTGCCCTGAAATCGAGGCTGAGTACGGGGTTCTCCGCAAGGCTGACCCAAGCTTGCCCCTCCAGATGCATAGCGGAGGGAGGGGTAACAAGCGGGCGGCGTATCGACTCCCCCTGGTTTAAGGTGGAAAGAAGAAAGACGGAGGCGGGCCTTCGAACGTCGAGGACCCTGGTTCCCTGCTGGAGGTCAAGGACTGTGGCAAACACGCCGACGAATCCCATGCCGAACCCGTAGGTGACATAGGGGGACTCCAGGAGCTGCCACCCGTGCTCCAGGGGGCTCTCCCAGTATTCGAAGGCGTCCACGAGGATGTCCCCTTCGTCGATAGCAATCCCTTCCCAGGCCGGAGAGAGAAGCCCCTTTGGGGGAATCCTCCCTCCCCACGTGTAAATGGGGGGATATCCGATCGGGATTTGCGCGGCAGCGGGAAATGGAAGGATGATCGCAAGGAGCACGGAAACAAGGAAACAGAGGGTGACACCTTGTGCGGGAGAACTCATACAATATTCCTTCACGAAGGAGACATGCGGAGCTTCATATTGTCTATTATAAATTATATCCGCATGTTCCCGGATTCGCAAGAATAACATGTCCTCGTATGCGCAATAATGATCAACGTTTTTGGATTCATCGCATATGAATCCGGCATTGCCGCCCCTGGCCCGACTTGTTTGACGAACCCCTCGGATATTGATATTGTATAGTGTTCGCGGAGAATGAGCCACTCGTGGGCTTCCACCCCTTTTTCGGAATCGTTTAATTCAGGACTCGATATAAAGGAGCGCATGGATGAGTACACTCAGAAGAACCGTCCTCTATGATCGTCATGTGTCTTTGGGCGCCAACATCGTGGATTTCTGCGGATGGGAGATGCCCATCTTCTATCCCGTCGGCATTGTGCAGGAACACCTGGCCACACGAAAGGGTGCGGGTCTTTTCGATGTATCCCACATGGGTCGTTTCATCGTCCGGGGCTCAGGTGCGCTGCGATTCCTCCAACATGTTCTGACCAACAATGCCGAGGCCCTCAACATCAGGGAGACCGGGGCCCAGTACACCCTGATTCCCAATGAAACGGGAGGGGCCGTGGATGACGCCTACCTGTATCGATTCGTGGAGGATGAATACCTTCTGGTGGTGAACGCGGCAAACCGGGACAAGGACTGGAAACACCTGCAGGCGCTGCTGAAGGGATTCAAGGACGTGGAAATGATCGACCGGTCCGAGGAGATTGCCATGATCTCGCTGCAGGGACCCCATTCCCGCACCATCCTCGAGGAGATCGCGGAGTCGGGTCCCCTCCCCGAGCCGGCCAGGAACACGGTGAGCATCTTCACCATTGCAGGCTCATCCGTGAAGGTCGCACGCACCGGATACACCGGGGAGCCGCTCTGTTTCGAATTCTTCATCGACAGGGATGATGCACCTATGATCTGGGACCTGATCCTTTCCAAGGGGGCGACCCCGGTAGGATTAGGGGCGCGGGACACCCTCCGCCTGGAGGCGGGACTCCCCTTGTACGGCCACGAGATGGGGACCGACCCGGAGGGCAAGGAGATCCCCATCATGGCCTGTCCCCTCTCCAAATTCGCGGTGAGCTTCTCCCCCCTGAAGGGGGAGTTCGTAGGCCGGGAACCACTCACCAGGCAGCACCAGGCACTTACCCGGATCCTCTTCCGGGACTATTCCCTCATTGATGATCTTCCCCGGATGAGCAGGAACATTGCGGTTGCAGGAAAAGGGGTGGCCCGGGAAGGGGCCAAGGTGTTCAAGGGAGAACGGCTGGTGGGGTACGTGACCAGCGGCACCATGGTCCCCCTGTGGCGCGTGGAGGGTGAGGGGCTGGAGTCGGTGCAGACCGAGACGCATCAGCTTCGTTCCATCTGCATCGGATACATCGACAGCGACATCCTGGACGAGGAGCGGCTGAGGGTGGAGATTCGGGGAAAGATGGTCGATGCGGTGGTGGTGCCCCACCACATGAGAAGCGATGCCCCGCCCTATTCCCGGCCTATCCTGTACGACCACCACCTGGAGGAGGAAACCCCCTCCGAAGGGGACGTCTCTGCGAAGGTGCGCAGGCTCCTTCACGAAAGCGCCGCAAACACCCTCTGGCGCCAGCGGGAGTGCGTCAACCTCATCCCCTCGGAGATGACCCTCTCCCCGATGGTACGCCTGCTTTCCGTGATGGACCCGGCGTTCCGCTATGCAGAGCACAAGAAGGTAAAGGCATTCTACGATGCGGAGGTCTTCTACTACCAGGGCACCGAGTTCATCGGCGAGGTGGAACGGCTGGTCGAGGCGGAGATGCGGCGGTTCATTGGATGCGAGGAGGTGGAGACACGCCTCATCAGCGGGCAGATGGCGAACGCCGTGGTGTTCAGCGCCATGGTGGACTATATAAACCGCGGCGACCGGAAGAGCGAGCCGCGCCGCATCCGGCAGGTGATGAACAACCACATCGGCAAGGGCGGGCACCTGAGCGCCCAGCCCATGGGGGCCTTGAAGGACTTCGTGGCAAGGGACCCCCGCACCGAGCGGCCCGCGGTGGTCAATTTCCCCATGCTCGAAGGAAATCCCTATAAAATGGACCTTCCGGCCACCCTCGCATTGATCGACGAATACCGGCCGGAGCTCATCATATTCGGCAAGAGCATGGTCCTGCACAGGGAGCCGGTCGCCGAGATCCGCTCGTTCCTTGATGCTCAGCGGATCGATGCGGTGGTCATGTACGACATGGCCCACGTGCTCGGGCTGATCGGGCCCCATTTCCAGCAGCCCTTTGTCGAAGGCGCCGACATCGTCACCGGATCGACCCACAAGACCTTCTTCGGCACCCAGCGCGGGGTCATCGGCAGCCGCTACAGGGAAGAGGAGGAGCGGTATGCGCTCTGGGAGGCGGTCACCAGAAGGGCGTTTCCCGGATCGGTGTCCAACCACCACCTGGGCACCCTGCTCGGGCTGCTCATGGCCGCATACGAGATGAACCACTTCAAGGAAGAATACCAGTCCAAGGTCATCGCCAATGCCAAGGCATTCGCCCGGGCGCTCAAGCAGGAAGGGCTGGATGTGGCAGGGGACCCGAAGATTGATTTCACCGAGACCCACCAGGTGGTGGTGAACGTGGGATACGGCCATGGCCCGGACATCGCCCGGCGGTTGGAGGAGAACAACATCATCTGCAACTACCAGGCGGCCCCCGACGAGGAGGGGTTCACCGCCTCGGGCGCCCTGCGCATGGGGGTGTCCGAGATGACGCGCTTCGGCATGGACGGGGAGGGATTCCGGACCCTGGCCGGTCTCATAAGGGATGTCGTGGTAAAGGATGCACGGGTCGCCGACAAGGTCAAGCAACTTCGTGCGGGCTTCCTGGAATTGCGGTACTGCTTTTCCGGGAAGGAATACGAGGATCTCGTCCAGAAACTCCACGGGCTCATTTTAGGGGGCAAGTTACTGAGAGATTGTAAAAAAGCTACCCATCATTAGAAAAGAATAAACTACAAATCAAGGGCGAAATATATGGCATTACTGATCTCTCTAAGTTTTTCCGACGAGAGAGTTGTAATTAAAGAACCAATTCTTCCTTTTGCCACTGTTTGTAAGTGATCACAATTGACAGCACAGTCTTTCGGCATGCCATCTTGAGAAGACAAGCGGACTTCACTCGGTATATCTCTTATTGTGGATGTAACTGGTGCAATTGTTACTTCTCCTAAATACTCCATCACCGAATCTCTTGTCAGGATCAGCACCGGCCGTTTTTTATCGGGAGTTTGAAACTTGTACCATCTGATTTCACCACGCTTCATTAATCGCCCCATATTTGTTCTGATTCCCAAATACTAAATTCAGACCTGCGCACGGGCTTATCTTTGTATCCTTTTCTATGCTTTGCCTCTAACTGCTTAGTATTTAAGTGATTAACGGCATTCCACAAGGCCTCTCTCGCAAATGCGGATCGAGTAGTATGAAGTTTTTTTACTATTTGATCAAGTTCATTTACGAGCTCTTCATCTAAGGTCATTTGAATAGTCTTCATGGATACCTCCCATAGCATAATATACATGATTTATAGCTATAGTAATCCTCATAGTAATTAATGTCAAGGTTAATGATGCATATGATCTCCCTTTCTGATCACATTCAAAAAGGTCGGCCTCTCTTCTGAGCCTGGGCGGTTTTTTTGCCGCGTCCCCCTATCCTCCGGACATGAGCACGAACCAGCAGCAACGCGAAATCCATTATGAGGGGCTGAATCCCAATGTATCCTGCAGTTCCTTTATTTTTATGGAATAGGGTAAACGGGTCGCAGCAATCGAAAGCGACTCTATCGCCTTCTCGATTTCACCCTGTTCCAGGTACATGGTTCCCAAATTCTGATGGATCAGGGCGAAGTTGGGGTCCAATTCCAGGCCCCTTTCCCAGTACTCACGCGCCTTTTGCCGGTTCCCGATAAGATAGTGGAGGCCGCCGATGTTGTTGTAGGATTTGATATAGGTTGGGTCGTATTCTATGGCCATCTCGAAATATCGGATTGCCTTCCGGGGGTTCCCGGTACGATGAAAAAGGATACCGATATTGCCGTAGCTTGATGCGTAGTCATGTGAGGGATTCAGGCCCTTCCAGGGAAAGGAGACGATACAGAAGAAAAAAATGCCGGCAAGCACCCATATGAATCCATGTGAATAGTCTTTTTCTTTAATGTAATTCACAAGCATAAAAAACGCATAAACCATGAAGATAATCAAAAGAGGGGTAATGGGCAGTCTATATCGTGACGTTACAAAAAACATTACCGTCGCGATCATGTGAGCAAAAATAAATAGAATGACAACAAAGGCATTGAAGATCTTCTTAGTGAGTGCCATCATGATTCCCAGAAGTCCCAATGACCCTGCAAACAGGAATGAAAACAGGGGTGTTTGTAAAATTCTCGAATACTGCCGTGCAAAATAGATATTTTCGGCATTGGGGATCTCATAACGATTCCAGAAGTACAGCAGTTTTCGCAATAGTAGACTAATGTACGCCACGGGCCTTTCCTTGATAAATCGGCCTGATTCCTTAAACCAGAACTTACTTATCTCGGAGGGGCGCAGGGTTCGTTTCTCGTAATAGCTCGCGATCTTCTCTCCATTGAAGTCTTCAGCAAGATCAAGGCCGGGTGGGTCCATGTACTGGCCCGTGGCCCAGGGATTATTCCCCTCATAAAAGGTTATGCCGGCATTGGCTGCAATTAACACGAAGTCCTTCCCTTTTATGTAATTGCGCACAGTGACCGGCAAGATAATCAGGAAGGTGCACACCAAGAAGATGGCCAAGGGATACACGAAACTATCCATTATATGAAGAGTCGTGGTCCTCCGCGCATCCCCTTTTTTCCGTCTCCATTCATACCGCGCCCTTAGTGCAAGGATGACCATCAGGAACGGGATGAACAGAAGAATGGTTGCCCTGGCCAGGGCGCTGATCCCAAGGGCTATCCCTGCCGATGCCCACAGCCATTTTTTATTACCCTCCAGGGCCTTCACAAGGATGATCAAAAAAACAAGATAGAGGAATATGACCAGGGATGCCATGAGCACCATGCCGTTATAGAATATGGCCGGGGCATAGAAGGCCATGACAAAGGCGGACGCGACCGCCATCCAGATATGCTTGAACAGGATCATTGATAGATAGAAAACAAGAAGGCAGGTTATTGCCCCGATGATCGCCTGAACAATAAGGGCATATTTGATAGATGGGCCGAAAACCGTAAAGATGAGTGCAAGAAAAAAGGGATACAGTGGCGATTGATGGTACACGGAAATAAACTCTTTGCCTGCGGCTATTGATTTGGCCCAGGCAACATATTGGCTTGAATCGGAGAGAAAATTAAACGGGATCTTTGATGCTGTAAAGGCAAAATTAAGGCGGATGATGAGGGCTATCCAGATTGTCACCGATACCGTGATCCACGGCCACATGGTGCTATAGGGGTCCTTGGCGGCATCACGTTTATTGGATGGCTTCTTTTTTATAACGTCCATATCCCATTGGACACAATGAAGAATGAAAACTTTATAAAAAGGGGAAAAAAGTGGTACGCTCCTGCAAACAGTCTTCGTGATAAAAACAAGAAATCTTGTTTAAACGGCATGATATCATAACGTTGAGCCTTGTCAATAATGAACGCCGCTTGTGTGTTTTCAAATCACTACCTCGATTTCTTCAGTCAGATAGTTCAATAAAGGCAACCGCTCCGGATTGCTCCGGTTCCTATTTGGTGTAACCGCGTAATAAATTTAAGTCGGCAAGGAATACGAAGATCTTGCAAGGAGATCTGCGGGCTCATTGAGACGAACCCTCCTCGGTCACCGTGCCCCCCTGCTGGATGAACTTGATCCTCCGGTCGCGGGGCAGTATGCGCACGGACATGCTCCGTTTCTGTCCTGGGGCGAGTTCGAACGTATCGCCTCCATGTTCCACGTAATGGTATTGCGGCAGATAAGAGATGGGGATGGTCAGCGTCCAGGTGCCGGGCTTGAGGTCTTCGAAGGAAAACCTTCCGTGGGAACCAGTGAGACAGCGATGGGTGTCCGAGCCGTTCGTCAACTCCACGACCACGTTTTCCAGTCCATCCTTCTCCACGAGCTTCTGCTCCTTGTTAAAAAGCACCTCGTCTCCCTCCCAGGTATAGAGGAGTACCTGGCCCGCAAGGGAGGCGCTGCGGATCATCGGTATCTCTACCAGGGTGTCCTTGCCTCCTTCCACGCTCACGCTCATGGGCATCTTCACCATGGGTATGGTATTCGGGTCCAGCCCGGTCCGGTCGAGTCCCAGGTATAAGTCTCCCGGCTGCACGGAGGGAAAAAAGAAGCGTCCCCTTCTATCGGTGACCGCATCGGCCCCGCTGAGGTTGAGGACGATATTGGGGACCCCTTCACCCATTTCGTTTGAAAATATCTCTCCCTTGATACCGCCGATATCCCTTCTCCTTTTTATGGGTAAGCCGAAGGGGATTGTATATTCGAGCATAACCAGGGTTTCGTCGTTTCTCCCCGGCTCCCCGTATGCGATGTGACGTCCTAACGCGGAAAGCCTGGTGCGGTTTTTGTTCACATGATCCACAATAATCTCGAGGAATTCACGCCCATCATCCGATTCCCTGTACTCATTGACCTGATAGTTCAGGTTCAGCGAGGTCCTCTTCAGGAGACGGTAATGCATCCCCACCCCGGTGGTCATTCGGTTTCGGGGGATTCCCGAAACCTCTTTGTCGCTGTCCCAGTAAAGATATCCCTTACAGGTGAATGCATCCGTGGGCCTGAAGAATGCCGAGAGCATGTAGTGCTGCGAACCGACCGCCCGGTCATCCAGCCGGTCCCCGGTCCTGCGGAATTCCGCCGATGAAAAGAGGTTCATGCGTGCCAGATTGTACCACATACCGATGGAGACGCCGTTTTCACGGTAATCGGAAACAGGGCTCGGAAGGCGATCCGTGCGCTCATGGTAGCGCCAGTCCAGGGAGAGATCGACCTGCCGTGTCGGGCGGAACTTGAGACCAAGACCGTGTGCGGTGTCCCGAAACGAGGAGCCGCGATTGGGGTCCTTATCCAGGTTGTTCAGGTCCCTCCGGAAATAGGCATTCAGAGAAAGCTGATCGGAGAGGGAAAGGGTGAAACCGGTTGAGAACATATCGGCATCCTTGTAGTAGCCCTTGAAGTCAGGGTCCGCATGGATGAATTTAAGATGGTAGAACGTGCGCGTCCGATAGCCGGAGCATTTGAGCAGATAGGCATGATCGCTACCTGTTGTTCCGTATTCAGCCTCCACATCCATGTCCTTCATGGGTTTTGATATGCCATGGAGGCTTACGATTCCCTCGCCTTCACCCCCATCCTCCCCTTTATGAAGATAATTGAGGGCGATGTGCTGGTTTTCGCGAAAGGCATAGCCCACATGCCCTGCGGTCTGTTGCCGCTCCGGGATCAATCTGCGGGTCTTCATGTGGTAGGCGCTGAGGGTGAACCTTCCATCCGACCGATTACCCATGATGCCTCGTCCGTACAGGTAATTTTCCGTCAGCGGGGAAAGGGAGAAGACCCTGTCCCCGAGATAGACTTCGTGACCGGAGGTCCGGTAGCCGAAAAGGTATTCATCATAGTCGGAATAGATCGATTCATAGCCGTGATCAGGTACTGTCATATGATACTCCACCTGATGCACGCCCGCCTCGTCGATGCTCCCCCTGCCTGAGATATCCGCCTGAAAACCGGTGGTGTCCTCTCCCTCCTGTTCGGTCGCCCATCTTAGGGTGATTTCTCCGGGGATCCGGTGATACCGGTCGTTGTGCAGACTTATCCTGGGAACGATCTCCGCGGAGGCCAGGGCATGCACCCTGACATTCGGGTCCTCGATGACCTCGGCGACAAGATGCATATTCACCTTGGTGCGACTCGCTGTTTCCCGCTCGGTCACCCCGGTCACCATGACCTCGCCTGCCTCGCCCGCACCGAGCTTGAGCTGGTTCACGTCCACGGTCATCGGAAGATCATCGCTGCAGTTCACCATGATCCGCACGTTTGCCTCCACATTGCTCTCGTTCGTCACTGCAAAGGCAGCCCGGTACTCATGCCCGGCAATGACATACTCGGGGGAATGGAGCACCTCGGCCTTGATCCTGATGAGAGGGATGACCCTGACGAGGATCGTATATGCGTCGCTCATGGAGGGGACCTCCCTGTCCTCCACCAGGTAGGTGACCTCATAGGCTCCGGCCAGGGCCGACTGGGGAACGAAAAAACTCACAAAATGGATATCGCTTGCCGATGCATCCAACTCGAAGGGAAATCCCTTGGTGAGGGGAATCCAACCGGGCGGAAGCCGGATCTCCGGGACGAACTCCCGTCTCTCCGTGCCCTTGTTGGTGACCCTGAAGGTGGTGGCGACAACGCTGCGGGGTAAAACGAGGAAAGCCTCTTCCTGATTGGGCCGCACCTCGATCCACCGCTCGGATGCCTCAAGGCCGGCCCCGGCCAAAAGGAGGACGAGCAGTGAGAGAACTATCCACTTTACATAGGGAGGTAACACATCCCTTTTTTTTCTCGTTTCATAACCAACCATGCCGATTGATGATCCATTGTCCGTTTTCTCGAAAGTTCTTTCCCCATTTGCAGCCTTGTTCGACACTGCAGGCATGCAATAAAGCCTGCGCAGATGAGTGCGTGAATCGTCCGATTCATGTCAGGTCCAATTTGCCAGATATACGCACAGGAGCATCAGGCTGCTTATTACCGCGATTACGAGACTGTTATTGAGCATCGGAATCGTCCTTTCGTGGTAATTGCCCGATACCTTGCCGGAATGTGGATACGCCCTCTCTGCAATGCATCGGGCATTTACGTTCCCGGCCTCCCGACCAGCAGAAAAAAAGGGCAGGTCTTCACAAGTCCTGCCCTTTTTTTTTACGTTCCGTTATTACGAAGCCGTGAGTGTAAAGGTGACCGTATGCACATCCGAGCCGGTTCCCTGGGCTGCGGTAGCGCTCGCCGAATAGGTCAGGGTTGCTCCTCCCAGTTCGGTGGCCACCCCGGTGATAAAATCCGACGCACCCGCTCCGTGGGTAAGGGTAATCGCTGGTCCCGGTTCGATACCGCCACCGAGTGTTACGGCAGCATCAACGGTAAGTGAGAATAACTGAGGCGGCACCGCCACACTGGTTTCCACGGTTATCTTTCTGGCCGTCTGGTTTGTGGTCCAATCAAGCGAGCAGGTAGAATCAGTGTCATCGGTGGGATTGCTCCCCGCAACTGCAGTGTCGATAGTGAGGGTGATGTTCCCGCCGGTGATGGCAAGCTCATTGATTGCAGCAACGGTTACCGTTACCTGGTGAGAGTCATTATCGGCGGTGTATGAAACCTCTGCCAGGGTGAACACGATGATTACTGCCACGACAAAAATCGCTATCTTCTTCAACATGTAGGTTCCCTCCTGTTCATGTCAGGTAAAACGAGTGTTAGCTTGAAGAGCCACCTGCAAATTATACAGCGATTCCAGGGCTTCGTCCGGTAACTGCTGCTTCATCCCCCCTTTTGGTTATGTGGTTACTTTTCAAACTCGATGTATCTTTATCCCTAACCATCTCTTTTAATGCAGTTATAAAGAATAACCGCCATTATACTGAGAAATCCCCCCCGTTCTCCCCATTTTAGTTATATTCGGTCATTTCGATTCTTTTCATCGAGAGCATCCTTTTAAGGTGTCGGGGGCAATTGATTCTTGAGGTAAACTCTATTTATTGATTATTATGACGATGTCGGGGACATCATTCCTTGATGTACATTCTATTTATTGATTATTGTTATGATGATGTCGGAAAGCACTATTCCTTTATATGCGTTCTATTTATTGATTATTATGGCGGTGTCGGGACATCGTTTGTTGATGTACACCCTATTTATTGATTATGAGGTTGTAGGTAGCCCCGAATATGTCATCGCCGCCGCAGTCTGCGACGACCAGGGCCTTGTAGGAATCGGGCGCGGGTGATCCCAGGTCGGTCTTGAATCGCACCGACGTGCCCGGATAGGTGCGCAGTTGTCCCCCTTCGAACTTGCCGACACACACGCCCTTGCCGGTATACAGCTCAACCGACAGGAGCGGCCTGAGGTAGCGCTCGCCCACATTCTCCACATCCACCCGGAGGATCTTCTTTCCCTCTTCGGTGACAAGCCTTACGTCCTGAAACTTCAGCATACGCTCGCCGGTTTCCTGAATATGGGTGGCAATCTGGATACCGTAGCGAAAAACCTGTCTCACCCCGATCGAAAGGTCCCTCTTTTGGGCCATGCTGGATTCAGGGGAATCCGGGGTGATCGGCTCCACCATGATCATGCTCCAGTAGGTGCCGGTCAATTTATCCTTCTCAGGTACCTTCACCGTGTAGCGAACGACCTCCTGCTGCTTGGGAGCAACCATGAACCGCTTCGGATGAAAGGAGATCCACTGCGCATTGGAGCGGGAGGCCTTTCCCGGTTCGCCATAGAGATTTCCGCCGTTACAGAAGAAGAGGTAATCCGTCTGATACAGCTTGACCTCCTGAACCTTTTCCCCCTTATTCTGTACGACGATCTCCCCTTCGCAGGTCTCACCGGGACCGGCCGCATGCTCATGGCTCAGTTCCCCCAGGACGCTTATCTGGGCATCTGCGGTCGAAATGAGACCCATGAGGGCAAGAACCACACATATCGTCACGATTCGTCTCTTCATCATCAACCCCTTTTCATGGTTGTTTTTTTATGCGTTGTTCATCGACCTATCATTCATTCGGGCACTCACCATGTTTCATGGTGAGTGATCGATGCATACTCAGATACATCCATGCATCTCTAAACTCGGGTGATCGTTTCAAGAGATATTTACTTATCGGTAAGTGTTTTTAAAGGGGATGGAACCGATGAAACCTTGTCCGAGGGAAGTCGCTGTTGCTGACTATATACGATGAAACGCTCATGAGCCTGATGAAACTGCGAATATCGAATGTAGAATGTAGAAGTGAAACGCAGATGAGACTTCGGCTCACAAAGAAGCATGAAAATGACCCAAAGGGGATTTTCAGATGAAAGAGGATCCCTTAGTAATTTATCGTATGGAAATGCATCAGGGGCAAAGGGGACTGATTGAACGGCCGCTTCTTGCAGTGCCCTCCGTCTACGAATCGCTCAGGGTATAGGTGACGGTATGGGTATCGCACCCCTGTTCATCCGCTTCCGGGACATCCACCGTGTAGCTGACATCGCACCTCCCGGTTGTCCTGGATATACCGGTAACAAAGTCATTGGAAGCGGTGCTCAGGGTGGTTTCAGGCGCCGATGCCCCTCCGGTGACATTGCGAGCTGCCGCCTTCAGGGGGAATTGCGGTGAATGGAGATCCGAGGCAACGGTGATCTTCTGATCGGCCTGGTTCGAAGTCCACACCAGGTCACAGGAGGTCTCGTCCTTTGCCCTCAGCGAATCCGGATCAGAGGCGTCCGGTCTGACCAGGAGGGTTACATCGTCCCCGGTGAGGCCGATTTCATTGATCGGCTCAACCTTCACCGTTACGGTGTGGGTGGCGATGTTGCCTGCAAGGGATACTGCCGGAAAACAGAATACAAGAGACAGTGAAATCAGGGAGACCATCAATTGCATCACCATGCGAAATCCCTCTTCTTTTTGTTATCAAATTTTCGTTTCCTTACTGCATTGTCCATATATGGCCGGATCAAAAAAGCATAATCTTTGCCATTCCCGTCTGTGATATTGTGGAGATGCCCCTCTCTATTTCCCGGTCCCTGTCCGGGGGCAGCGCTGGCTCCAACATCCTCCATCACAGCCTGTTATCCTTCATGATAATATATTTTATTTCAATTAGTTAAGCATGAAGGTTACATGATGGCACTTGTGTTTCGTAAAAATTCGAGTCAACCGACAATGGAATTGCCAGGCGAGAGGGATTGCAGGCCAGGAGATCAAAGAGGCAAAACATATTGATGGATTTATGTAATCTTTTTCACAAGAGCCGATTCTTAGGAATTGTGTTTCACAATAATGTACCTGTGAGAACGGAGCGAGGCGAGGCGCCGATAATAGTGCTTCTTAAAAGCCGTAAGGCATGCTTTATTTTTAAACCGAAACAAATCTTAGAGGTAACCGGGATGGTAACATAGCGGATTCGTTCCGCATGACGAAGTTTGGGTGCGAGGCCTGGGCCTTTACGTTACTCCAGAGGGCAACATAGTGCTTCGCTTCGCCTGACAAGTTTGGATAGTGCTCCGCTTCGCTTCGCCTGACAAGTTTGGATTCAGGGCCTTTATGTTACTCCAGAGGGCAACATAGTGCTCCGCTTCGCTTCGCCTGACAAGTTTGGTATGAGGGGTTAATCGGGGAAGTCCATGTCCTGTTCCATGTTATGGTGAAATCGCCGCTCCCATCTTCTCACCTCCTCCATTCTTCCCGAATCGAGGAACCTCGCATAGATGGGATCTTTTTTCCCGAGCGGCTCGTTCAGCAGCCCCGTCTCAATGCGCGACATGGCCTCGATCGATTTATCGCACACCGGGTAGAGCCGGTCATCAAGCCTGATGACGAAATCCAAATATACCGGAGAGATATTGTTGATATCCACCAGCTTGATATCCCCGGAGGGGGTGAGGATGAGATTCCCTATGCCTGCAAGGTCAGGGACATAATGTGCCTCCATGATCATCCTCTTGAGGGAGCACAGAAACTCCCGTGCCTTTTCCCGAATACATGCGACCCATTCCTGTTCCCTGTCCGCAGCATCCTCCCCCTTTTCATACCCGAGCTCATAGAGAAACGAGATCACCTGCCTTGAGTCCAAAACACCCCAGGGATCAAGCACGACCCCGGCAACGTATTCCTGCAATCCGCACAGGAGTATCTCCCTTTTTCCCTGCTGTATGAAGTGTACGAGAAATTCCTGGGACCTGGCGATGAACCCGGGGGCAAGGTATGACCCGATGATCTTTACCCTGCGCACCTCCTGCCCTGCTTCGTCAAGATCCCTGAATCGCGTCTTGAATATCCTCAGCATCCTCCGGGGTGTGGCCCTGGGAAACCGTCGTGTCCCTTCGGTTGCGATCCCCTGCGCCTCGATTCTCACCTCCTCGGGATGCAACACCTCCATGATATGCGAGCGCAATCCGTCGCGGAAGTGTCTCCTGAAGACATACCCGCAGGGATTCCTGATGAAATTGAGGGCCACAATGTCCTTGTGGGTCAGATAGGCCTTGTCCCTGATGTCCTCATGCACAAATAACTCGAAAGGGTCTTTTTAATGATGCAATGCCAAACGGTACGGCTTCCTTGGGCCTGTTATGCCGCCATACCCTTTTGCCCCCTATTCACTTCCCTTTCCCTCAGTTCCACCCTCCGTATCTTGCCACTGATGGTTTTCGGCAGTTCCTGCACGAATTCAATCTCCTTCGGGTATTTGAAGGGTGCGGTCACCTTCTTTACGTGCTCCTGTAATTCCCTGATGAGTTGTTCGGAGGGGGTATGCGCACTATCGAGCACTACGAAGGCCTTGACGATCTGCCCCTTCAGTTTATCCGGGACCCCGACCACCGCAGCCTCGACCACGGCGGGATGCTCTATGAGGGCGCTTTCGACCTCGAAGGGGCCGATCCGGTATCCCGAACTCTTGATGATGTCGTCCCCCCTGCCCACAAACCAGATATATCCCTCCTTGTCCCGGTACCCCCGGTCTCCGGTAATGTACCAGTCCCCTTGAAAAACCTGGGCGTTGAGTTCGGTATCTGCATAGTATCCCTTGAAGAGCCCGTTCGGATGGGTTGGTTTCACCTTGACTGCGATGTCACCCTCCTGATCGATTCCAACCGGTTTCAGATCTTCATCAAGGATCTCTATGGAAAAAAGCGGGGAGGGCTTCCCCATTGACCCGTATTTCACCTTCATGCCGGGTAGGGTGGCCACCAATACCACGCTTTCGGTCTGGCCGAACCCCTCGTAGATGTCGAGCCCCACGTGCCGTTTCCATATCTCGATCACCTCCGGATTGAGGGGCTCACCAGCGCTCACGCAATGGCGCAATTCGGAAAAATCATATTTTTTCAGATCCTCGAGGATGAGCATCCGGTATGCGGTGGGCGGTGCGCAAAATGTGGTGACCCCGAATCGCTCGATCAATTCGAGCACCTTGTCCGCCTTGAACCTCCCGTAATCATAGACGAATACCGTAGCCCCCATGATCCATTGCCCGAAGATCGCACCCCACGCGATCTTGGCCCATCCCGTATCGGTGATGGTCCAGTGGATGTCGTTGTCCTTGAGATCCTGCCACAATTCGGCAGTGGACCTGTGGGCGAGGGGATATGAGTGATCATGCAACACGATTTTCGGGTAGCCGGTGGTGCCCGAGGTAAAATACAACAGAAACGGGTCGGTTATCCTGGTGTCCCTTTTTTCGCCGAACGAGATGTAGTTTCTCGATGCAGTCTCGATATGCTCCTCAAAATTGATCCATCCCTCCCGGTGATCATTGAGAACGACAAGGCTCTCCACGGTGGGAATGTTCGATCGTATCTCCTCGACCTTGCCGGCATTATTCCTGTCGGTGATAATCATCTTTATGTCCGCCTTGTTGCAGCGATACTCAATGTCACGGGGTCTCAACGAAACGGCGGACGGCACAATGATTCCTCCAATCTTCATAATGCCCACCATGGTAAACCACCATTCAGGGATTCGCGGAAGCATCACCAGTATTGCGTCCCCCTTGTTGATACCTTCCCCCTGTAAAAAGTTCGCAATCTTGTTTGAATATATCTTGAGTTCCCAAAAGGTGATTTTTCTATTGTCTCCATCCTCATTGGTCCATATAAGTGCCAGCTTATTCCTGCTTTTTTCCGCAAGTTCGTCGATGACGTCAAAGGCAAAATTGAAATGCTCGGGGTAGTTGATCGTGTAATTTTTCTTCAGTGCCTCATAATCCAATTGCTTCATGTCGAAAACCTCCCCTTGACAGGTGATTGTAATAAACATCGCAGTATATCCCGAGCCGCGTATATTTTCAATATAATCTCCAAGTCCTGTCCCCAAGTCTCCAAGTCCTGTCCCAGTCCCAGTCCGGTCTCCAGTCAGCGCAGTCTTTCCCTCCCCTTAAAAATATGGCCTCCTGCATCCTGCAATTGTTGTTCTCCCCGGCACAGCGATCGATCGACATGGGACAAGACTTGTAGCGTCATTTTCTGTTACAATGATGCGAGGTGCACATATGCTCAATGCGGACCATATACTCGCAGAACGCCGGCTGCAGCGGGAAACTCTGGAGGAAATACAAACGGCCGTCAAGGACCGGCTCATGATTCTCAATCATCCCGAGAATGTGCCGGGGGACTGCGCACTGGCCCGCCTGATCGACCACACCCTCCTGCACCCCTGCGCAGGCGAGGATGATATCAAACGGTTGTGCCATGAGGCAGTGCACTACCACTTCTGGGCGGTCTGCGTGCATCCCGTTCATATCCGGTTGTGCGCATCCATCCTTGACGAAACCGGTGTGCGGATATGCACGGTGATCGGTTTCCCCCTCGGGGCGAACACAACCGCCACCAAGGTCTTTGAGGCGAAAGACGCCGAATCGTCAGGCGCGGACGAGATCGACATGGTCATGAATATCGGGGCCATGAAGGAGCGAAGCCTCCAACGGGTCAGGGATGACATGGCTGCCGTGGTGAATGCAACCTCAAAAAGGGTGGTCACCAAGGTGATCATTGAAAACGCCTACCTCAGCATGGAGGAAAAGATCATCGGGTGTATACTGGCATGCGATGCCGGGGCCGATTTTTGTAAGACGTCGACCGGATTTGCCCCAACTGGTGCCACCGTGGAGGACGTTGCCCTGATGCGCCATGTGGTAGGCGAAAAGATGGGAATTAAGGCCGCCGGCGGGATCAGGGACCGTTTAACCGCCTGCAGAATGGTAGCGGCGGGGGCCGACAGGATAGGGGCCTCATCATCGGTCGGGATCGTCACACAGGCGCCGCTCAACGGGGAAAGACTGGGGGAAGGTTAACATCACAACACGATTTGACTCCCTTACCCCCCGCCGGTGCCTTCACCGCCGCATAACCGTTTCAATCCATTGATGTTGACATGCCCGCTCCCCGCGGATATAGTGTAACCGTCCTGTCGGTCAATCATTACCGACATTTCTGAGTCATTTCCTTGCGTGGAACCGCCATTGTCCCTATGGTAACCGGAGTAAAAAGGATACGCCTTGCCGGACATGCCCACACGGATGAGCGAGGCTGGGTCGTCAATCCCATTGATTGGGTTGAGCCCCATGAAAGGGGTATGCATAACCTCCATGTTGCCTCGATTGAACCCGGATGCACACGAGGAAATCATTATCACCGGCATTCCACGGAATGGCTGTTTGTATTCGGAGGCAATGCAACCCTTTACTGGCGAGATCATCAGGACACTTCAATCCACGAAGAGATGGTTACGGAGTCGGAGCCGGGCCTGTTTGAAATCCCCCCTCATGTGGAACATGCAATACGGAATACCTCAACGAGGACCATATATCTGATGGCATTCAGGGACGTGGAGGAACAAGACACGGTTCGCACCTCGTATATTTCATGAAAAGGCGGTTGTTATGAAGGCAATCGAACTGAAACAGACGCCCCTCACGGAAAGAAAACAAAGGAAAAATGGATATGCGAAACATCAGTTGATGGAAACGGAAAAGGACGAGCGTCTTATTCGGGAGGAGCTTGTAACAGTATGACCCCACGAGGAATCATTGCCAAAAAACGTGATAATCAAAAACTCACCATCGAAGAAATGGAATACTTTATCGGCGCATACGTAAACGGCACCCTTCCGGACTACCAGATGGCCGCCCTCCTCATGGCCATCTTCCTCAATGGCATGGATGCCGAAGAGACCGCCTGGCTCACGGAGGTGATGTGTAAGTCAGGCGAGTTTGTCTTCTTGCACGGGACGAACAGGACCTATGTGGACAAGCATTCCACCGGCGGGGTCGGTGACAAGGTATCCCTGATCCTCGCACCCCTGGTGGCGTCCTGTGGGGCCAAGGTGCCGATGCTCTCCGGTCGTGGTCTGGGGCACACCGGCGGCACCCTTGACAAGCTCGAATCCATTCCCGGGTTCAGGACTGATCTTTCGGTCAAGGAATTCGAAGACATGGTCGAAATCGTAGGCTGTGTCATCTCCGGGCAGACCCCCGGCATTGCCCCTGCTGACGGCATGATATATGCCCTTCGCCACAGCACTGCCACCGTGGAATCCATCCCGTTGATATGCGCCTCCATCCTTTCGAAAAAATGTGCCGCAGGCCCCGGCAGCCTGGTCTTTGACATCAAATGCGGCAACGGCGCATTCATGGAAACGCTGGAGGACGCGGAAAGACTCGCCAACGTGCTTCTCGATGTCGGCAGGGCAATGGGAAAAAACGTCACTGCCCTGATCACCGACATGAATCAACCTCTCGGTTATTCAGCGGGCAATATCCTGGAGGTCAAGGAGGCAATAGAGGCATTGCTCGGCAGAATAAGTCCTGATCTGCGTGTGATTGTCCTTGAATTGGGGGCGGAAATGCTCCTTCTTGCAGGGATCACGGATGACCGCGAAAAGGCCGTTTCCCTCCTTACGGAACGGCTCGCGAGTAGGTCGGCATTTTCCAAGTTCGAGGAAATGGTTGCCCGCCAGGGTGGGGATCTCACCGTATTCGCCTATCCATCCAGGATACCGACGGCACCGGTGATCGGAAGCTTCGCCTCGCCAAAGGAGGGATACATCCAAGGGTTTGATACCGCCGGTCTGGGAGAGATGATCGTGGACATGGGCGGCGGGAGAAGGACCAAGGACGATCCCATCAATCCCCTCGTGGGAATGAACCTTCTGAAAAAGACAGGCTCAGAAGTGTCAGCGGGCGAAGAGGTCATTGAGATACACGCAGACAGCACGGGTCAACTGGCGGAGGCCCGCACACGGCTCGCCTCATTGATACGGATAGGGCCTGAGAGGATCGAACCGCCCCCTTTGATCAGGAAGAGGATGGCCTGAGTTCTCAGACCCCTTTGATTGGGATGTAAATCCTCAACCGTATGCCCTGCGAAGAGGAATGCCGGCCATTGCCGGCATCGTTCGACAAATCAAGTGAACCGGTCCATGCATGGAGTGCGCATCGTGATATGAGCGGCATTGGGGAACGCATCATCGAGGTCTCCCATCGTCAGGGTGAAAAGCAGGCATTCATATTCCATGAAAGGGGCGAGGAACAGTCCCTGTCCTATAACGGATTCCGGCGGTTGATAGCCGGCTTTTCAGCCGCCATCCAATCGACAGGGATTCCGCCCCACAGTCGCGTATTTCTGGTCGGTGAAAATTCTCCCCGATGGCCTGCCGCGTACCTGGCGGCCCACCTGTGCGGTCATACGGTGATCCATGGGGACGTGCGGTTCACCGAGCGGGAATACGCCGCCATCCTCGATTTTATGTCCCCTGCACTCATCCTGTGCGGGAAAGGCGTTGAGGACATGTTCAGGAATCGCAGGCCCGTCATCCTTCTTGAAGATATACCCCCTGCCCCCTCCGAACAGGACCCGGACGTGCTCCCGTTAAAACCCGATCAGCCCATGTCGGTCCTCCTCACCTCGGGCACCACCGGTACCCCCAAGGGGGTGATGCTGAGTGAATCAAATTTTGTGTCCAACCTGAGGATGTTCGAGGCAATGCATGGACTCATCACATCCAAGGATCGGGTGGTTGCCATACTCCCCTTCCACCATGTGTATCCCTTCACCTGCACGGTCCTGGCGCCCCTCTATTTCGGTGCCACCCTGATATTACCCGCATCCTTACGGGGAGAGGACATATTCGGGGCAGTCAGACGGCACAACGGCACCATACTCCTTGCAATACCCAGGGTCCTCGAACTCTTCTGCACCGGGATTGTAAACAAGGTGAGGATGCTTCCCCGGATGAAGCGGTTCGTGTTTCATACCCTCTTCTCCCTTTCGGGCCTCCTTCGAGACATCGGGATCAGAGGGGGACGTCTCCTGTTCCCCTCCGTGCACCGCAACTTCCCCTCCTTTCGATTCTTCGCGTGCGGAGGGGCACCCCTCGATACCCGGATACACACCAGGCTTGCCAAGCTGGGATTCATCGTTGTCGAGGCGTACGGCCTGAGCGAGACATCCCCCATCGCCGCCATCAACGATCCCCGGAATCCGGTGCCCGGCTCCGTTGGACGCGCCGCCCCGGGAGTGGAAATCCGCATCGATTCGGCCGATCCCCAGGCACGAGAGGGCGAAATACTGATCAAGGGCCCCAATGTGATGATGGGGTACTACAAGAGACCCGATCTCACCGAAAGGGTCGTCACCGATGGCTGGTTTCACTCCGGGGACCTCGGATATCTGGATCGCAGCGGACACCTCTATATAACCGGCCGCAAGGATGAGATGATCGTGCTCTCGAGCGGGAAAAACATCTATCCGGAAGAGCTCGAGAAGGAATACGCCGACAGCGAGAAGATACAGGAGATCTGTATCACCCTCCTCAAGGAAGGGGAAAGGGAATCCCTTACCGCGGTGGTGTACCCCAACCGCGACTACTTTATCCGGAACAAAAACGCCAATGTATTCCAGGAGATAAAATTCGATATCGAAACGGCCGGCCAGCGCCTCCCGTCCCACAAACGGGTCTCCCGTATCGAACTTGTTGATAAGGAGCTTCCCAGGACCTCACTCGGCAAGATCAAACGCTATACAATCCCCCAGATGATCGCCCGGAGGGAAAGGCCGCAGAAACAGACCCGTGAAGAGGCGCACGAAGAGCAGGAGCCCTTTCTCCGCTTTGTGAGGGATTTTTTGAAACTCGATCGGGCCCCCGTGCCCAGGGACAATCTGGAAACCGATCTGGGGCTGGATTCCCTTTCCAAGATGGAGTTTTTCGCGGCCGTAGAAAAGAGGTACGGCATACCGATCAGCGATGAGACCGCCTCGGGGTTGTTCACCTTGAACGATGTGAAGCGGCTTATCCCTGAAGCCTCGACTGCAGCAGGGATGAACAACGAAGGTCTCCTGGAGGATATGATTCCCATCCCCCCTGATCCCCCTCTGGAGCATCATGTAAGCACCCGGCAAGGCCCGGTGGGCACCCTTCTGCGTTTCTGTTTCCATCTGCTGTGCAGGATCCTGATGAAGCTGTTCTTCAACGCCGAACTTCACGGAAAGGAGCATCTGGAGGCCCTGAATCCACCCTTTGTCATTGCACCCAACCATGCCTCCCTTATCGATTCCCTGGTCATATACGGCCTTTTTCCCTTCGGGATCATCAACCGGTGTTTCTTTGTGTCCATTCCCCTGTACTTCGGCATCTTCCCCCTCTCGCTCCTGCGCAGAATCGGACGGGTCATCCTGACGGGGACATGGGACACCGCCGTCAGATCCCTGCAATATGCCTATCAGGTCCTTCGAACAGGGGGAATCATGTGCGTGTTTCCTGAGGGTGCACGATCGATCGACGGTACCATCCAGAAGCCCAAGAGGGGTATGGGCAATGTGGCAAAAAAGGCGGGCGCGCCTTTCCTTCCAGTGTATATCGATGGTTCCATGGCCCTGCTTTCCCGCAAAAACCCCGGGTTCCGAAGGGCTTGTCTCAACGCGCACATCCTCCCGCCCCTGTTTCCCGAGGGCCCCGTCGACGATTTCCTCGACCGGTGGCAGAAGGAATTGCAGTGCCGCCATGATATGCTTACGCACTGACCGGGGAGGAAAAATGCCCCGAACTATTGAGGAAAGGCTCCCTGCCTGCAAAGGAAAGACCATGAACGGGTGCCTTACCACACCAGAAATGCGGAGAAAATCCTCATGGCCTTTCGGGCCAACACGAAGCATGAAAATCTATTTTCGAAGCAAACCCTCAATTCAAGACCTGACCCCAAGCCACCATACGGAGAAAATCAAGGGGAAGAAGGAGGCGCCGGACCGGGGTTCGGCACGAGTGTCTCGATCCTTCTCAGCATGTCGCGCGCCTGAACAAGACCTGGGTTGATCTCCAGGGCCGCCCGGTATTCCTTGATCGCCCCGGCCAGGTCTCGCTGCTGCTGGCAGATGTATCCAAGATTGAAATGGGGATCGGCCCAGTTGGGATCGATCTCCGCTGCCTTTTGGAAATGTGCCACTGCCTCCTCCCACTGCCGGAGCTGAAAGGTCACCAGCCCGGCAAAGTACCGGGCCTTCGCATGGTGGGGATCGATCGCCATTGCCCGGTGCAGGATCGCGAGGGCCTCTTCGAACTGCCTCTGATACAGCAGGGTCGAGCCGAGGGTGAGCAGGGCGGAGGTATTATTGGGGTCTATCCTCAGGACGTCCTGTGCAGCGGCAGCGGCATCATTGTACCGTTTCTGCCTCTGGTGGATCACCGCCAGGTGATTGAGTGCCACCACATCGAAGGGATCTATCTCCAGCGCACGTTCAAGTGCGGACCGTGCCTTATCCAACCGGTTCCTGCGAATATGGGAAAGGGCGATGCCTATCAAGGCCTCCTTGCACCGGGGATTCACATCAAGTGCCTTGCGGAAGGCGTCCACACCCTCCTGATGCCGGTTGCTTTTCATGTACATGGTTCCCAGTGCGATGTACACCCGCAGGTCTTGACATCCGAGATCCAGTGCCTTCTCAAATGACTCGATCGACCGGGTGAGTTCATTGAGGGCCCTGTGGGTATGGCCGAGTATGGTGTGGGCATCGACGTCCTGGGGATTCTTGCGCACCACCTTGAGGAATTCATCCCGCGCCTGGCGATACTCCCTTCTTCCGAAATGTTCCAATCCCCGATCCAGGTGTTTGAGGGTATCGATCATCTGCTTGGGATCGGGATATTCACCCTCCTTCTCCTTCGGCTGAGGCGCAGCCACGTACCCCAGGCTCCGCAGCATCTCCTTTGCCTTATCATCCAATTGGGGCCGTGGAGCCTCCCTGGAAACAGCGGCATGCTCCCTTTTGAGCCGGGCGAGCATATCTGCAAGACGCCGCGCCTCATCCGGTTCCCTATCGACAAGGTTCCTCCTCTCACCGGGGTCCTCATCCAGCCTGTAGAGTTCCCTGGAAGGCGCCTCGATATACTTCCACCGTCCGGTCCGTATCCCCTCCAGGGGGCTCCACCGGTGGCTGAATAGCGGATAAAAACTCTCACAGTAAAGGACCAGATCCATGTCCTCCCCCTCTCCCCGGATCAAGGGGACAACGGAAAGCCCCTGCATATCCTTGTGCGGTTTGCATCCTGCAATCTCCAGGATGGTGGGAGCGACGTCAATCAGCCGGACCAGGGGACGGATCCGCTGTGATTGAGGGAAAAGCCGTGGGCAGGAGATGATGAGGGGCACCTGCAACGTAGTGTCATAGATGAATATCCCGTGGGTCTTCTCCTTGTGCGCACCGAGCCCCTCACCGTGATCACCGGTCAATACGACGAGGGTGTCCTCAGACAGCCCGAGCTTCTGCAGGTGCTCCATGAGCATCCCTATCCAGTGGTCCGTATAGGCGATCTCGCCGTCGTAGGGATTGCGGGAATATTTGCGAGAAAAGGGTGGTGGCGGATCATAGTGCATATGGGGATCGAAGTAATGTATCCACATGAAGAACCGGCCGGGCCTCGTTTCGCTGAGCCATTCCGTCGCTGCCCTGGTCACCGCATCAGCACGCCTCTCCTTGTCCAGGAAGTTCTGCTCGGGGTCCTCCGAAAGGATGTCGTCATACACGTCGAACCCCTTATCCAGGCCAAAGCGCCTGTCCAGGACATAGGAAGCGACAAAGGCCGCAGTCACATATCCTTCCCCCTTCAGGATCTCGGCAATACTTGCCACCGAATCCGGGACAGCGAATGTCCCGTTGTTTCGGACCCCGTGGAACGCCGGATAGGTGCCGGTGAGGATCGAGGTGTGGGAGGGAAGGGTCAGGGGGACCGGTGAGAAGGCATTCTCGAACAGGACCCCGTTCGTTGCGAGTGCATCGATATGGGGGGTCTTTATGCTGTCATACCCGTAGCAGCCGAGGTGATCGGCACGGATGGTATCGATGGTTATGAGCAGTATGTTGCGGGGATGAGGGGGAGCTGCTGTGGCAAGGACAGAGACGAACCAGAGTAGCCCCGCCATAATCGGCACAACCCATTTCCGCTGAGGGGTTAAGCTTTTCCTCATGGTTTTGTTCCGATACCTCATTGCCCTGTGATGTACTAAAATGATGATATGAAGACCCGGGCCTTTGGGGACCCGTGGTTCGCCGCATGCTTCGTCCCAAGAAGCGGCATGGCCTGCAATCGAGCAGTATGGCTATGGTCCGCGGTAACCCGGGAATCCACTCGGTAGTGATACAGGGTGCATATGCTCAATGAATCTGTTTACCCTGAAATATATCTACTGACACTCCATATATAATGGTATGTCATGCAGCCCCCTCCGTCAACCGTTTTCAACCGTGTGATACCGGGTTGATCGAACACCGCGCACCCGGCAAAACCCGGAGCCATAGTGTCAAAAAATGAGACCACCATGTCACCGAATGAAACCATGTCATACCATCCCCGAATGGGGCCATTTTGTATTTTTACTATATTAATCATAAGGTTATGCATTTTTCCCTTTCGTGGCATCCCAATTGCTCTACCAGGCATCGGGGTTAGCGACAAAGCCACGGAAACATAGAGGTATACATTGCAGGGATGATTCTCATGCGTTGGAAGAAACAAAGAACAGATGGTTACCTTATCCTGAGCGGTAATGATGGAAGGGTAGGGAAACAGTTTGTTCGAAAAAGGCAAATCATCCGAAAGGATGGGACGCAAAGCTTCTGACCTACGTCCCATGCAGCAAGGGATAGGGTAGCAGGGCTGCCGAACAACGCCATCTCCTTGAATGAGCTGTACCATTTTACGGCTATAAAAAAGGAGGTGCTGCCATGCTGCCCGGCAACGCACACGGAAAACACCACGGCATTCCCTTCGCACGCCCATGGAAGGCCCTCATCATAGGGTTTTTCGCACTATCGCTCTTTGCCCTCATACTCGCCATTGCCTCAACAATACAGGCAAAAATGGAGCCCCTGCGGATGATCGACTACCTGTCGGTGCGACCCAACATCCTTATCGTTTTCGATACCTCCGGAAGCATGCAGAAGGATCCGAGCGGGGCGGAACTTGCCACCTCCGCACCGGCCTACGGTGATCATCCCAACAGCCGCCTGGCCATTGCAAAGACCGTCATCAGCGATGTCCTCGAGGAGACGAGAAACATCGCCCATTTCGGCCTGATGACCTTCAATCAGACCCACTTCGGGACAAACTGCGACACCAAGGGATACTTCGCCTACTTCCGGGCGGACGAGGGAACACCGAAGGTGAAGACAAAATACTGCTCAAAGGAATTTTTGAGAAACTATAACTTCACGGTCAATGAATTGCCGAATCAGCCGGCAAACGATGGCGACCCTAACTACAGACCGGTCGCGAGCTTCGCCCACAACCGCATGACCTTCTACCTGAGGGCAACGAACAACAGCAAGTACAAAAGGACCTCCATGGCCGGCAAGGAGGTCTTCATGGATTATAACTACTCCGGCTATTACGCCAGCCTGGGTACGCCGAATACCTGGGAGTACAAGGGGAGCTACTACGAGTGGATGCAGAATCCCAAGAAAAACTCGATCGTATACTTCAATAAATACTACGGCCCCCAGTTTATCGCGGACGGCACCGAGGACGAAAACGGCGCGGCAAGCGGCGTCGTGGACCCCAACGAGATATTCGTGTACTACGAAGGGGTCAAGGATATCGATTTCATGTATCCCTTTACCGCCCATCACCCCAGCCCCTACCCGGTGGAGGCGCCCGACGAGTACGACGATGATCGGGGAGGGATCCTGCTCGTGCCCATCGCCTTCTCATCGGACAAGGAAGTGCAGGATGAGGTCGCCGACCGTATCGAACAATGGATGGCCCCGCAGAACGACGGCGGGTTGATTGCCAACGGGTATACCCCCACGGGCTCCACCCTCAAGAATGCCAACCCGGATACCGAGTATTACGACGATGCATACAGCTACTTCCAGAACGATGTGATTCCCCAGGATGTCTCAGGGTGCCGGAGAAATTTCGTGCTCCTGATCACCGACGGGGAGCCGACCCCTGCATCCGAGATAGACGGCGCCTATACTGCGGCAGCAGCCCTCTTCAATGACCTGGACACCCAGGTGTATGTGGTCGGGTTCGGTGCCGAAACCGATGGCAGCACGATACTTGATACCATTGCCGAGAAGGGGGGGTGCACGCACAACGCGCAAGGTAACTATGCCTACTATGCACAGGATCGGGAAAGCCTCACCAGGGCATTGAGGGAAATCATCTATAGTGCCTCGGCAGGGGACTACGTGACCTCCGCCCCCACAACGGGCTCGGGCTCCAAAAGACACCTGATCGGGAATATCGGGCTCCTGGCCACCTGCGAATTCCCTGACTGGAAGGGACACCTGACCGCCACCGACCTGACAACGGGAACAACACTGTGGGACGCAGGAGAGCAGCTCGATGCAAACCATATTGTCTATAACGAGCGAAAGATCTATACCCATGATCCGGCAACAAACAAACTGGTCCCCTTCTTTGTCGATGGTGTTCCCAATGGCGCTGTTGTCCACGGCCTGGGACTGGCAAGCAGTACAGGTGAGGCAATAAACGCCATAGAATTCATTGCCGGAAAGGTGAGCTTCTGGAGGCTTTACGATATCACCAACTGCACCCCCATCTCCATTGGTCCTCCCTTTGAGCCCGATGACCCTGACAGCATGGCTGGGCATGCGGACTATGAGGCCCTCTATGAAAACCGGAAAAAGGTCGTATACGCCGGCGGAAACGACTGCATGCTGCACTGCTTCGACATGGACACCGGCCATGAGGTGTTCGCCTATGTACCCCCCGATCTTCTCCCGAACATCCACAAAATCTACATCGAAAAGGGGCAGCCTCCGGATACCGCCGAGCACATCTTCGGGGTGGCCGCCTCTCCCAAGGCAACCGACATCTACCACGACGGCGCATGGAAAACGGCGCTGGTATGCGGTGAGGGACCGGGCGGGTACAGCTACTTCGCCCTGGATGTGACCCATCCCTCCCCGACCGACAGCGGGTACGATGCGAGCGCCCCGTTCTCCGTGCTCTGGCATAGCTATTCAAAGGGTCTTTCTGAGACATACGATCCCATTCTCGGGGAGACATGGTCGACCCCTGCCTTCGGCATGGTGAACGATTCCGGGAATCCGTTATTCCTGGTATTCGCGGGCTCAGGGTATGACGATCTTGCTAGTGGCGATCCTGAGGGGATCACCTATTCGGGCATAAAGTTCGATTCCGCTTTCGGGCAGGACGGAAGGTGCGTCTTCTCGAAAAACGTGGGGGCCGCTGCCACCATCGTCGACCACGGCCTCGTGGCCGATGCGGTATGCTCCAAAATCGGCCTGTACACCACGGATGCCTATGCCGTGGACACCGCTGGGAAGATCTGGCATGCCAACACCGAGGATTCCCCTGCGGGATGGACAATGACAACGTTACATGATGCAGGCGTGGACCAACCCTTCTTCTATTCCCCTGCCGTGCTCCAGACCGGCACAGTGGATTCACCGTGCACCGTGATAGCGGCAGGGTCAGGTACATTCGACGATCCGGACATCAACCAGCCCGGGTCCACATTCGTCTCCACCCTCTACCTTTTCCAGCTCGACAGCGACGACAACATCGCTGATTCCGACGTCATACCCTTCACCACGCTCGTCATGGATCCCAACACCAACACGACGTTTCCTGCCCGCTCACGGATCAACTCCTCGCCGGTGATCATCCAAAATGAAAACTCCTCGCGAAACGAAACGGTCTTCCTGGTGTACGTGCCCCCGGAGGAAACCGGATGCGATTTCGGCGACACCTACCTTGTGGTGCTACGATTGGGAAATATCGGTGCATGCGGCATCGAGTGGACCTGGATCACCACCCTGTACGCAGGGAAGGGAAAGGTGTCCGGCATCGACATCGTGGGGAATCCCAGCGCGGTCCTGGTGGCGGTTTCCGGACACGGCAATGACCAGAAGAGCAGCCTGAAGACCGTTCCCTCCACCCCGAGCTTTGTCTCAGGAGAGGTCAACCTGCGCTACTGGAAGGAGATCACCAATCGCTTCTGACATATGGCGAACACCAGGTGTCTCATTACAGGGCACGCGGGACAATGAGGATTTGGTCATGGACTCGCGCTGAGGGCATCCGGATTCCGAAGAATAATTATACGGGATACGGGTGGATCAAGGCCGTTGCAAACCAGAATTCCATGGTATACAAGATATATGGGAATCCGGAGAGATTGAAGTCATTGCAAACCAAAATGGTAGAGGGCACAGAAGGGACATCCGGGTGCGGAGATCCCGATCATTTACCAGTAACAAAGAGGGGGGAACTATGAAAAGGATAGTGCTCGTCGTACTGCTTGCAGTGGCCTTGTGTGTCAACGCCTATGCGGCAGACATCGTCCTGGACCCCGTACTCCTGCTCCAGACCGAATTCGAGGAAATGAGCAAGGAGTTGGGATTTGCAGTAAGCTATGTACCGTTGGCCCCGGCGGCGCCTCTCGGCATCCTGGGCTTTACTGCAGGCATCGAGGTGACCCTGCTCGATATCGATCAGGACAGCCTCTACTGGCAGCATGCAACCTCCGGGACCCCTCCCGATTACCTGCCGGTGCCGAAGCTGCACATCCAAAAGGGATTGCCGATGAATATCGATGTAGGCGTCATCTATTCCCAGGTCCCCGGGAGCAATATCTCCCTGTTCGGAGGGGAGGCGAAGTGGGCCTTGTTGGAGGGAACCCCGGTCACCCCGGCCTTTGCGCTCCGCGCCTCCTATACCACGCTGAGCGGTGTGGATACCCTGGATCTTGAAACCATAGGCATTGATGCCTCGATCAGCAAGGGTTTTGCCATTCTCACCCCGTATGCGGGCGTGGGGCAGCTATGGATCACGGCAAAGGAAAAGGCGGGCATAGGGCTTGCCGATGCAAAGGAGGAGTTGACCAAGGTCTTCGGGGGAATCGCATTCAAGCCCTTTCCCCTGGCGCGCATCGCCCTGGAAGCGGACTATGCCGAGATCCTGGCCTACAGCCTGAGGTTCAGCATCGAGTTCTGAAACGCGAAGAAGGTGTGCTGATACGCGAACGATTCATCTTCTGATTGCACGCAGCGCCTTTCGCCGTGCTTGCAGGCTGAACATATGCGGGGCATGATCACCATAGGCGCCCTTCGTGCAGAAAATAGTGCCTGTGGATGACTGCAAGGCATTCTCCGCTTGTAACGTTACGACTTGCTTATGCTAACGGAGAAAACAGCGCCTTTACACGACTGCTTAGGTGCGACAATACCAAGATAAGGTGACGCATGAATCACTCCGTGCCTCTTCCCGTACACAACCTCATATGTCTCGCCCACCGGGGCGCAAGCGGCCACGAGCCCGAAAATACGCTCCGGGCGGTTGAAAAGGCCATCTCCCTCGGCGCTCCCTGGGTGGAGGTGGATGTATACCCCGTGGAACAGGAGCTGGTGGTGATCCACGACGAGCGGCTGGAACGCACCACAAACGGGAGCGGCCGTGTCACCGAACAATCCCTGTCCTATCTTCGATCACTCGATGCGGGCAAAGGGGAGCGCATCCCGCTGCTCAGGGAGGTATTCGACCTCGTGTCAGGAAGGGCCGGCATCAACGTCGAGCTTAAGGGAAAGGACACCGCCGCCCCGGTCGCCGCACTGATCGATGAATATGTGAATAACCGTGGCTGGCCGTATGAGCAGGTCATCGTCTCTTCATTCCATCACGACGAGCTGAGGCTGGTCAAGGCACTCCAGCCGAGGATCAGGATCGGGGCACTCATCTCGAGCATTCCCCGGGATGGGGCGGGATTCGCCGAGGACATGGAAGCCTATTCGGTGCACGTCAAGCTGAAAAGCGTCACCAAGGAGTTCGTCGAGGATGCCCATCAACGAGGGCTCAAGGTCTTCGTGTTTACCGTTAATGCACCCGATGATATCGGCCGGATGCGGGCGATCGGCGTGGACGGGGTATTCACCGATTTTCCTGAGCTGGTGACCGGCTGCCGGGATATGTCCTGAAGGCACAGGTTCACAACAGAATCTCCATATCGTGCCGAAGAAAGCCCCCGGCGGATGCGTTTGAGTGTCACATGGGGGGGGTTGTTCCCACCATCAGCAACAGCAGGATGATCACGCTGTAAAGAAGCATGAACAGGAAATGGGAGGCGGCGAGCAGTGTATTGCTTCTTTGATTGGCATCACGGTATTTTTTCAGGATGCGCACCATCACATAGAAGGAGAGTATGATCCCCGGCACGAAGAGCACGATCTGAAAGACATGAAACAGCGGGATACTGTAGACGACGGTGGTTGATTCCGCAGCAGGCTGCAGCAGGGAAAAGATATGCGCATTGATCCTGGGAAGAAGGGAGAGAATTGTGCCCGTAAACAATGTAACCGCAAGGGGTTTCAGCAATCCACCCCATCCCTCCTTGAGGTCAACCCTGGTGAACGAAACGACGATGTACGCGATGATCTTAAAAAACACGATGAATTCGAAGAGAAGATAGACAACCTTGAACAGGTTAAAGAGGGTCTTGCTGTAGATGACGATATTCGCGGATATGGAAGGGGAAAGAAGCACGCTGAACAGGAAATTGTTCACGATGGGCAGGAATTGCAACTGATAGGCGATGTGCGCGGTCAGGGCAAGGGGCACATAGGCATAGGTGAGCCGCCACAGAACATCCCCTGCTGTGTACTCCTCACCCTTGAACCCCAAGCGGGTGATCCCCCACAGGATGCCCAGGAGCGCTATGGGTGCGGCGATAAAGAGCAGGGTGAAGGGGATGATCGCATGCCCGATGATATGCTGGTGCACCAGGAGGATGGGAATCAGTATCCCCATCAGGGCGACCACAAAGAGAAAGAGCCCCTTGTTCAGCCGCTCCGAGGTGTAGATCTCGGTGGCCGGCGGTCTGACGTTGATGGATATATTGTCATGGGTGCAGCTTCTCACGCAATTAAGACACAACTTACAGGTTTGGTTGTTGTCCACATACACGAGGTGCTGGAACATGGGACAGCCCTGGGTCTCGGCGGTCCCCTTGTAGCAATCCTGGGTGGTGCATTGATTCAGGCATACGTCGGTATTGGATCTGACCTCCACGATCGAGGACATGGAACAGATGGAGATCAACGCCCCCAGGGGACAGACAAAACGGCACCACGAATCCCGCTTGTACACCACCCCCATGAGCACCGCCAGGCTGAGAATGCTCAACTGCAGCACCCCCACCCTGAATGAGGAGTGTCGCATGGCGGTTATCTCCTCCACCCAGATCACCAACATGAAGCCCAGGGTCATGAAGAGGAAATCGAATTTCTTGAAGGGGAAGTTGTGCTCCAGCTTGACAACCCTTTTTGCGAGGCGGCTGTAGGTGGCATAGGGACAGATGGCGCACCAGAATCGCCCGATAAAGAAAAAGGAAATAAACATGGCCGGCCACCACACGGACCACGTCAATACCCTGCCCACATGGTTATAGGGATAGGGAAGCCGATGGCTGAACAGCGAAAGCCCTATGATCAGGAGAAAGACCACGGCCACGATTTCACGGATCTTCTCGGGGAATATCCTTCGCTGTACCCATGAACGAAAAAACTTCAGACGCAGGAGGTCGAACAAAACAAGCGGCTTGGTCGCCGGCATTCCGAGAAAGATATGCTCCGACCGGACCGCATCCGATTGGGTGAGGGTCACGGCGCGTTCTATGACCTCTTCGAGCTCCTGGACGTTCGACAGCTTATAGTTGTGGGTCAAGAGCAGCTTCATGGCTGCCTCGCTCACCTTGTCCACCCGCTTGTCATAGTATTGGGCATATTTCTTGATGAAGTGGTCGACCAGATCAGGGATATCCCTTTTCCGCTCACGGAGAGGGGGGACATAGATCGTGTTGGCTGTCAGGGAATGCAGGAGGTCCCGGTCAAATGATCCCCGCTCCGCCTTCGACTTCAGGTCCACCCTGCTCGTGGCCATGATGCGCACATCCGGCGGATAGCATTGAGACCCCTGCTTCACCCCTGTCTTGAAGGAGAGCAGTTCCTGAATCCTCACCTGGACGTCCAGGGGAAGCACCTCGATATTCTTCAACAGCAGGGAACCCCCTTCGGCCAGTTCCAGATAGCTGAAACCGATGCCGCGCTGTTCCTGGGAGGGGTGGTAGCATAATCGATCGCCGAAGAGTTGGGTATGCATGGTTTCGGGGACCAGCTTTTCACAATCCACGGATATGAAGGGCTTTGCCGAGCGGATGCTTTTTGCATGCACGATGCGGGCGATGAGTTCCTTGCCGGTTCCGTACTCCCCCTCGATCAACACGGGGTCATCATTTCCGGCAACCCGTTCTATGGCCTCGTTCAGCTCATGAATGGCCCTGGTCTTGCCGATGATCCTGGTATATTGACCGATCCTCTTGTTCTGCTGCAGGAACTGAAGGGCCTTCTCCTTGTATTTCGCCGCTTCTTCGACGATATTCGTGGAGCGGAGTTGTCGTAAGATCGCCCGGAGGATGTACTGGCTGATCTCAGGATCTATGTCCAAAAGCGACAGGAATCGTTCCTTGGAAAGACAGAGACATTCGCTCTCCTCCACTGCGACAATCTCGGTGGCGCTCGGCTGATCGTAGAGGAGGTTAAAGTCGCCGAAATGGTGTGCGGGAAGCAGATAGGAGATATGCGCATGACGATTCATCTGGTCCTTGACATATACCTCGAGCCGTCCCCTGGACACGATATAGAGGTTCCCTATCCGCTCCCCCTGGCCGATCACCACCTCCCGCGGCCCGAAGACGGCCGTTGTAAATTGATCCGCAAGGGAGGGGAAGAAGTGGGGGGGCAATCCCCTGAACAACTCGGTCTTGCCGAGCAGATCGATGACCCGCTTATTCTCCACGAACCCTCCTCATCAACGATGGCAATTCCGAGACGTTATGCCTGGCGCGTGGGCATACATATCCGGCCCCGGCGATGCACTCTCGGAATTCGAATTGCTGCGTGTTCATACCTTCCGGGATACCATTACCGAGAAAACACAAGCGCTTGATCTGCAGCAGGCCCTCCGCCGGTTCATCGGACACTCATCATATCCCTAAACAGGGAAATACACAAACAAAGCAGCCATGTATCGGCATCACCATTATACGACCTTGCCGCAAAGCATAAGCAGAGATGTCTGCTCACCCCTATGGAATGCCGGAATTGGAATTGCCCGGCATATCCCGCGCCTTTGTGTATATATTACAATAGGTCTTATTGATTAGTGTGTCAAAATATCCCCCTGTTTCACCCCCTGTTTCACCCCCTGTTTCACTTCTTGACTCTTTGGCCGTAACGTAGGATACTTCTCAAGGTGCTCGATCAAAAACCCTGTTTTTTGTCCACACAGAAGGAGGGAACCATGTTCATTGTGCTTGTGTCTGTGCATGCAAAACCGGAATTCGTGGAGGACTTCCTCAAGGCAACCACGGAGAACGCCAGAAACAGCGTTCAGGAACCGGGCATGGCACGCTTTGACGTGATTCAGCAACAGGATGATCCCACCCGGTTTGTTCTGGTTGAGGTTTACCGCAGCACGGAGGACACGGCACGTCATAAGGAAACCCATCACTACAAGAAATGGCGCGACACTGTGGAGACGATGATGGCGGAACCACGCATCAGCGTTAAATATGCCAATATCTTCCCTGATGATGAAGGATGGGATTGACGGCCGTGCGCTTTTCCTTTGCCGCCGCCCATCACATCATGTTCGGCGCCGGAACCCTCTCCGACATCGCACCCGTTGCCGGGGGAATGGGAAGGCGGGTGTTCGTGGTCACCGGCAGCACCCCTTCACGTGCCGCACCCCTTTTGAATGCCTTGGGTATGGAAGGGCTCGCCTGTTTCAGCTTCTCCACCCATGCGGAGCCCGCACTGGATGATATCCGCCGGGGGGTTGACCACGCACGCCAGGAAAAGTGTGACCTGATCATCGGGTTCGGGGGCGGGAGCGCCATCGACACGGCAAAGGCCATTGCAGCCATCCTGAGCAACGGGGGCGATCCCCTCGATTACCTGGAAATAATCGGGAAGGGGCTTCCCCTTTTGCGGCCGTCCATGCCATGGATCGCCATCCCCACCACGGCGGGAAGCGGTGCGGAGGTGACGAGCAATGCGGTCATTTGCTCCCCCGCCCACCGGGTGAAGGTCAGCCTCCGCAGCCCCTTGATGCATGCAAAGATAGTGCTTGTCGATCCTGCCCTCACCTTCACCCTTCCGCCTTCACTTACCGCAAGCACCGGGCTGGATGCACTGACCCAGCTCATTGAACCGTATGTCTCAATCAAGGCGAACCCGCTGACCGATGCATTCTGCAGGGAGGGCATCCCGCGGGTTGCCCGGTCCCTGAAGCGTGCCTATGAACATGGCAATGATGCTCAGGCCAGGGAGGATATGTCCCTGGCCGCCCTCCTTGGAGGGCTGGCGCTTTCCAATGCCAAACTCGGTGCGGTTCACGGGATTGCCGGCCCCTTGGGAGGCATGGTGCCGTCATCCCACGGCAGTCTGTGCGCGCGCCTGCTCGCCCCGGTTATGGAGGCGAATATTTCAGCGCTCGATGAAAGGCTCCCCGAATCCACGGCGCTCACACGATACGAAGAGATTGCCCGGATTTTCACCGGGAATGAAAAGGCCTCGGCAATGGAGGGTGTTGCCTGGGTCCTGGATCTATGCGAGACCTTCAGAGTGCCTTCCCTTTCCTCCTTCGGCCTGAAACGGGATGACTTCCCCTCACTCATCGAGAAGGCCCAACGGTCAAGCAGCATGCAGGGGAATCCCGTTGCCCTCACCCCGGATGAAATTGGGAATATACTCCGGAAGGCATTTTAGCAAAAGGAGAATGGCATGGAACATAAGACTTTTATTTTTTATATTTTTTTTGTATTATAGTAAATAGCATCCTTTCACATGCTTTTTCTCATTTTTTTGCAGCAATATTCGAAGAACCAATCAGAAAAGGCCAGTTTTTCTTTTTAATATATTTTTTGACTTTTTATTTTATTAATTGGTAAACAGTATGTATACATCCGTCTATGCTGCCATTCTCGCCGGAGGTCACGGTACTCGGTTCTGGCCGCGAAGCCGCAAGCGAAATCCGAAACAACTCCTCGATATCATCGGGTCGGAGTCCATGATCCGTCTGACCCTTGCACGCATCGAGCCATCCATTCCCCTGGACAACCTCTTCATCATCACCAGCCGTGACCTGGCCCCCCTGATCAGCGACCATCTTCCTCAGATCAAACCCGGCAATATTCTCGCCGAACCCTGCGGACGCAACACCGCCCCTGCCCTCTCCCTGGCCGCCGCACATTTACTGGTTCAGGACCCTGATTCCATTATGGTGGTTCTCACCGCCGATCATCTGATCCAAAAAAAATCATCGTTTCTCAACCTCATTAACAAGGGGGTGGAACTGGCCCAAAGCAGTGATTATCTTATTACCCTGGGGATAACCCCTACGTTTCCGGAAACCGGATACGGGTATATCCAGATGGGTGAATGCATTGATAACGAGCACCTCTGTTACCGGGTGAAGCGCTATGTGGAGAAACCCGACCGAAAAACCGCACAGGCATATCTCAAAGACGGCGGGTATCTCTGGAACAGTGGCATGTTCATCTGGAGAACCCAGACCTTCTGGAATGCCCAGGAAAAATTCCTGCCCGCCATGCACTCCCAGTTCTGCCTGATCAAGGATTCCTTCGGTACAGAAGGGTATGACGAAATCCTTCGCCGGGTATATGAGACCGTGGAATCCATTTCCGTCGACTACGGAATCATGGAGAAATCCGACCGGGTGCTGGTGATACGGGCGGATATCGGCTGGAATGACGTGGGCTCCTGGACCGCACTTGAACAAATCCTGGAAAAGGGAGAAAATGGCAATATTATCGTAGGGCATCACCTTGGCATCGATTCCCGGAACATCATTGCATATTCCCATAAAAAGCTTTTGGCCACTATCGGCATCAAGGACCTGATCATTGTCGACACCGATGATGCGCTTCTCGTGTGCCACAAGGATCGGGCCCAAGACATAAAAAATCTTGTAAGCCTCCTTGAACAAAAAGGCATGGAGGAATATCTCTGATTACCGGCTTATGAATGTTCCGGTTGTGGATTATCCTTGAATACACGGATATGACGCAGCTTCCCCGAAGGTTGACGACCGGATCGGGCAGGGATCGCTGATGACAACGCGAATCGATTGCACCATTTGTTTCTCCTTGTATCTTCAACCAGACAGCATCTTCTAAGTTTATATACAAATTTTTACAAAATGTTACAGGGGTTAGCGAGGTGACCGCATGTACAGCAGAACGGAGTGTCTTATCTGTAGCAATAAGCTCATCTACTTGAGTAATTCCGAGGGATTGGTCTGTTACTACTGCAACGAGATCTTTGACAACAATGTGAAGTGCACGAACGGACACTATGTCTGCGAAAAATGTCAAGATCTTTCTGCAAACGATCTCATCGAAACATACTGCATCAAGAGTAAACTGGAAGATCCCTTTGAATTGGCGACAATCCTGATGAGAAATCCCAAATTCAAGATACACGGGCCGGAACATCATTTCCTGGTACCTGCGGTGCTGCTTGCCGCCTTTTACAATGCAAAAAGGTCATATGAGGATAAGGAAAGCAGCATACAACTGGCCAGAAAAAGGGTGGAACAAATTTCCGCGGAGTCCTGCAATTACCAAGGAAATTGCGGTGCTGCGGTGGGGACCGGCATCTTTATCAGCCTTATCACCAATGCAACAACATTGTCCAAATGCGAATGCAAGTTGAGTAATCTGATGACCTCGAAGTCCCTGTACTACATAGGGACCTATGGCGGCCCACGGTGCTGCAAGAGAAATACCTTTCTCTCCATAAAGGAGGCGACGAATTTCCTGGAGGAGATATTCGGCACCACGATGAACATCTCCGCTGACCCTGTGTGTGAATTCTCATCATCCAACAAGGAATGCAAAGGGAACGAATGCCCCTTTTTTAATAAGGAACCGCTCAACGCCGGATAGTCTGACACCGCCGTGCAGGGGCTAAGGTGAATCCAAATCGTGATGAGAAGAGACTCACGCAAGGGGTGGCATTCGATAGGACATCCGTCCACATGAAGGATGCCGTGATGGTTGGGAAGGATGAAGGATGAAGGATGAAGGATGAGAACAAAAAAACAAATGTAGAATGTAGAATGCAGAATGTAGAATGTAGAAGGATAAAGAATGAAGGATGAGAACAAGAAAAAGCAAAGGTGGAATGCTGAATAGTAACGGAGGACACAGAATCGATGGGATCTGACAAGCTCAGGGAATCACTGGAAGCACTGCACAACGAACTTGATTCAATTGAGTCCGTGGATGAGGAGGGGCGCGAACTCCTCCGCATGCTGGGGGATGACATACAAAAACTGCTTGACAAAACAGGGGCAGAGGAATCCCGCCAACGCAGATCCCTTGCTGAACGATTGACACAGGGGATCAATTATTTCGAAGGATCCCATCCGACCCTCGCATTGACCATGAAAAAGGTGATTGAGACCCTGAGCAATATGGGGATTTGACCCCCACTTCTCCCCCTTATGTTCCGGCCTTCTCTTTTTGCTGGAAGACCACCGATTCCCGGTCCGGGGACAGGACTGCCTCCAGGTGATCCCCTGCAGCGAATCTCCCCTCCAGAATGGCCATGGCCAGCGGGTCCTGTATGTAATGCTGGATGGTCCTCTTCAACGGACGCGCGCCATAGGCCGGATTATATCCCTTTGCTGCAAGGAAATCCTTCACCTCCTGGGAAAGGGTGAGTTGGATCTTCTTTTCCGCCAGCATCTTCGTGAGCCTTCGCATCTGTATTTCCACAATCTGTTCGATCTGTTCCCTGCCAAGGCTGTGGAATATGATCGTCTCGTCGATCCGGTTCAGGAACTCGGGCTTGAAGTGCGCCCTCAGCGCATCGAGCACCCGGCGTTTCATTTCGTCGTATTCCTTCTCCCCCAACTCCTGTATCCACTGGCTCCCGATATTGGAGGTCATGATGATGAGGCTGTTTCTGAAGTCCACCGTCCTACCCTGCCCGTCGGTGAGGCGTCCGTCGTCCAGGATCTGGAGCATGACGTTGAACACGTCCGAGTGCGCCTTTTCAATCTCGTCAAAAAGGATGACACAATAGGGCCTGCGGCGGACCACCTCGGTGAGCTGTCCCCCTTCCTCGAACCCGACGTATCCGGGTGGTGCGCCGATCAAGCGGGACACCGTGTGTTTTTCCATGTATTCCGACATGTCGATCCTGACCATTGCCTGGTCGTCATCGAACAGGAATGCGGCCAGGGCCCGGGCGAGTTCCGTCTTGCCCACCCCGGTTGGCCCCATAAATATGAAGGAACCGAGCGGCCTGTTGGGGTCCTGGAGCCCCGCCCTGGCCCGCCGTATGGAATTCGCCACCATATGGATGGCCTCGTCCTGGCCGACCACCCGTTCCCTGAGGCGGTCTTCCATCTTGATGAGCTTCTCCCTTTCACCCTCCATGAGGCGGGTCACCGGTATGCCGGTCCACTTGGATACCACCTCGGCGATGTCCTCCTCGTCCACCTCCTCCTTGAGCATACGCGTGTCCTTCTGGATCTCGCCGAGCCTTGCATTCGCCCCCTCCAGTTCCTTGTTCAGGGAGGCGAGGGTGCCATAGCGAAGCTCCGCTGCCTTGCCCAGGTCCCCTGCCCTTTCGGCACGTTCAGCATCGATCTTGATCTGCTCGATCCTCTCCTTGATGGAGCGGATCTTGGTAATGATCTCCTTCTCCGCCTGCCAATGCGCCTGCATGGCATCCTGTTGTTCCTTCAGATCCGCAAGCTCCTTTTCCAGCTTGGCGAGACGTTCCTTGGATGCGGGGTCCTTCTCCTTTTTCAGGGCCTGCCGTTCGATCTCGAGCTGGATACTCCGTCGCTTGATCACGTCGATCTCGTTGGGCATGCTGTCGATCTCTATCCTCAACCGTGATGCGGACTCGTCGATGAGGTCGACCGCCTTGTCGGGCAGAAACCGGTCCGTGATATACCGGTGAGAGAGGGTGGCAGCGGCCACGATGGCGGCATCCGTGATCCTCACCCCGTGGTGGACCTCGTAGCGCTCCTTGAGCCCCCTGAGTATGGCGATGGTGTCCTCAACCGAAGGCTCCCCAACATACACCGGCTGGAAGCGTCGCTCCAGGGCCGCATCCTTCTCGATATATTTCCGGTACTCGTCGAGGGTGGTGGCGCCTACGCAGCGAAGGTCGCCCCGGGCAAGCGCGGGCTTGAGCATGTTCGATGCGTCGATGGCCCCCTCGGCGCGTCCTGCCCCTACCAGGGTGTGTATCTCGTCGATGAACAGGACGATCTGCCCCTCGGATGCCTCCACCTCTTTGAGGAACGCCTTGAGCCGGTCCTCGAACTCACCCCTGAACTTGGCGCCTGCGATCATGGCCCCCATGTCCATGGCCACGATGCGCTTGTCCTTGAGGGTTTCCGGAACGTCGCCCGCTATGATGCGCTGGGCAAGGCCCTCTACGATGGCGGTCTTTCCCACCCCCGGGTCCCCGATGAGCACCGGGTTGTTCTTGGTGCGCCGCGAAAGTACCTGCATGATGCGCCGGATCTCGTCATCCCTTCCAATGACCGGGTCGAGCTTCCCCCTGCGGGCAAGCTCCGTGAGATCCCTTGAGTAGCGGGCAATGGCCTGGTACTTATCCTCGGGGTTCTGGTCGGTGATACGCTGCTGGCCCCGGATGCCCACCAGGGCGGACATGATCCTGTCCCTGTCCGCACCAAGCTCCTTCAGAATCCGGGCGGCGGCCCCCCCCTTCTCCTCGGAGATGGCGATGAGGAGATGTTCCGCACTGACATACTCGTCCTTCAGGCCCTGGGCCTCGGAAAAGGCCTGGTCCAGAACCTTTTTCAGCCTCGGGGAGATATAGGTCTGCTCGGTGGCCCCATGGACCTTGGGAATACGATCAAGCTCCCGGTTCAACCGCTCCATGAGAATTCGTTGAGCTATGCCGAGTTTCTGGAGGATGGGCAGGGTCACCCCCTCGCTTTGCTCGGCCATGGCACGCAGCAGGTGCTCCGGCTCCATGGCCTGGTGATTCATCCCGTCCGCTATGGCCTGTGCCTCCTGAATGACCTCCTGCGCCTTGATGGTGAATCGATCAAATCTCATGGTATGCGTCTCCCCTTATCTGCCTGTTTGCATCAATGCATTGAGCGGTGAGCATCCGGATGCGATCTCATCATATCGAGCCTCCGCTACATGCACATACAGCATATTATATAAGATTGTAGTCCGCGGAGGTCAAAAGGACATGCAGATTATCGGATCAGCAGTGCCCCTTTTCACGTAACAGGGAATCGACGTGAACCCGAACCTCTTCCTGCACCTCATTCAAAGGCCTCTGACTGTCAATGAATCGGATGTTGGACCCATTGAACGAGCGGAAGATCTCATCCACCGTGCTGAGAAAGGATTCCTTTTCGTAGCCGTCCGTGCCCTTCTGCCTTTCCGCCCTGATCCGTGCAAGCCCCTCTTCAACGGCGATGAGGAAGATAAGCACGAGGTCCGGCCGGGGGGCGAAGGATTCGTTCCGCCTCCTGATCATCTCCACGTCGAGGCCAAGTGCTCCCTGGTACGCCATGGTCGAATAGTAATAACGATCTATCAGCACGACAAGTCCGCTGGAAAGGGCAGGCTCGATGTTCTCCCTGACGTCCTCCATCCGGTCCCGGATGAAAAGATCGAGTTCCTCTTCCGGTGTTCCCCTCGGAGCCCTGCCGGAAAGGATTTCGCGAATCATCCTCCCGTGCTGCCCCTTGGTCGGCTCCCTGAGGAGTCTCACCGGAATCCCTCGTGATGAAAGGTAACCGAAGGTCATCTCAGCCTGGGTGCTTTTCCCCGCACCATCGATGCCTTCAAAGTCTATCAGCAATCCGCGGCCCATTGAATGGCTTCCCTCCTCACCCACTGGAAAATTCAGTAGGAAAGATCGAGTTCGTGACGCTCCTGCAAACGGCTACCTCGGTCTTATCTACCCGTTAAGCCCCCTGCGCGCACCTCGCTCAATGTGCATAGGTGCCCCAACCACAGACGTTGGAATCGAAACACCCCGCCATGGCCCCCCGTAAAAGAGGTCTGCCGTGTTTTAAACGATCCACTGTTCTTGTAGATCAAGGTATTGTTTTTTAATTTTTATACAGCATTTATTAATGTATCACTTTATATAATTATATCAAATATGTTGCTTATTAGATAGAAATATGGTAACGGCAGGGGTACCAGTGTACGATCAAGACCTCGGTCAAGGCTTCAGGACATATTATATCAGCGGCTGACGTGTTTACAACCCTCGTGCAAATGTCATTGTCGTGTTCGAGCAGCCTCATGCACGCCACGCCCGATTCTCGGCGATGGTAATCGCTCAATACTTGCTTTCTTGATCTTTCCTACCTCCTCCTTACCGGCAATTCTAATGTTGATAGTGCATCTCGGCGTTACGGGGGGGCAGACATGTTTGCAGATCGATATTGAATTCTCTGCACCGGTTGGTGTAGAATCATTTTCTGGCAGTATAAACACCCATTTTTATCCCATCGATAGGAGCGGCCATGAAAAGATCAGTGTCTATCGTCGTGATAGTAATCTTCCTTGTATCCGTCTGTCTGTTCAGCCTCCCACGTTCGAGCCGGGCAGCCGAAAGGCCGCTGAAGAGCGTGTTCGTCGACACCATGTTCGGGCTCGCCACAGGCACGGTTATCGCTGCCGCGGTTACCGTTGCCGACGGAGATGCCCACGGCGACGACTGGGGGAGAAACCTGGGCATCGGGGCCACCATAGGGGCGTTTGTGGGGGTCGCGTTCGGCATCGCAACGGAAAGCCAATCACTGCTCTACCTTGACGGTGCCCGTTTGAGCTGCCATCTCCCGCTGCCCCGTATGCGCTCGTTTTCAAGCCAGGAAAACGCGGTAACATTCGAATTGTTCAGGTGGCGCTATTAAAAAGGGCTGTGAGTGCCCTGATGTAAGAGTATAATTGTTGCAGGGATCGCAGGATAAGGGAAAACGGTGAAAAACCGTTGCGGACCCGCCGCTGTGACCGGGGACAAACGCCGCATCAATGCCACTGTCGGGATGACGGGAAGGCGCGGCAAGTAGAGAGATCCGGGAGCCAGAAGACCTGCCTGCGCTTACATACACTGGGAAAAGACCTTCGCGGAGAGAGGTCATGTGTAACCATGTATGCTGAGGATGGAAAACGGCATCCCCGGACCCACAGAGGGTCCGGGGATTTTTTTTGCCGTGTATACGACCCGGGACGTCATTATTGACTCCGTAAATCCGGGACTCCCGCCTCAGCAAAAAGAGGAGGTTGTTGTACAAGATGAAACCCTTAAGGATTGCCATAACCGGAGCAATGATAACCCTGCTGTGCTGTTTTCTTTGTTTACCTGCCACAAGCGCCCAAGAACAGGGAGGTATGGGGAGCATCGATCCCATGATCAAAGATGAGAATGAGGGAGGGGTGAAGAGGGTCACCCTTCCCGAGGTGGTAGTAACCGCGACCCGCATGGAGACCCCCGCCCGGGAGATAGCAAGCTCATACAGCATTGTCTCCGGCGAGGATATGGATACGGCTCAGTCGCGAGCGGTAATCGAGGCGCTCCGGGATATACCGGGGCTGGACCCCGTCCAGGTTGGAGGGCCAGGGGGAAACAGCAATATCAAGATACGGGGGGCGGAGACACGGCACACCCTGGTGCTTATCGACGGGGTGGAGGTGAACGATCCCATCTCCATCGATCGGTCCTCCAACTTCTCGGGCCTCCTCATCGACAATATCGAACGTATCGAGGTCCTGAGGGGGCCGCAGAGCGCCTTGTACGGATCGGACGCCATCGGCGGGGTGATCAACATCATTACCCAAAAGGGGGAGGGGGGGCCCAGGGTCTCCCTATCCCATGAAATGGGTTCCTTCGATTCCTACAGGGGATCATTGCGGATCAGCAGGGGCGCCGATCTCATGAACTATTCGATCGGTCTCTCCCGGTACTACACCGGTGGGATCTCCGCAGCAGCCAAGGAATATGGAAACACGGAACGAGACGGATACGAGAATACCACGGCATCCGCCCGTGTGGGCATTACCCCCACAGAGGGATTCGGCGTTGACCTCATCGCACGGCACGTCGATACGGAGGGTGACCTGGATAACTCCGGCGGAACAGGGGGCGACGATATAAACTATGTGTTTACCACGCACCAGTCGTTTCTGAAGATAGAACCGCACATCTCACTCTTTGATGCGCGATGGAACCAAAGACTCGGCATCTCCTATGCCACGCACCGAAGGCACTATTCGAACGGCACTGACCCTGACCATCCTTCGGACCTTTCCCAAAACTCCTATGAAAGCGACATGGTCTCCTTCAACTGGCAGCACGATATCGAGATTCATCCACACCATACCCTGACCATCGGATTGCTGGAATACGAAGAGGAAAAGGGAAAATACCAGGAGTATTCGGAAAGCGGTTGGGGGCCTTATTCCAGTTCGTTGGAAGAGCAGACAACGCGCACCGTAGGCTGCTTCCTCCAGGACCACATCAGCGTTGATGACCGTTTCGTTGCCACCTTAGGCGCACGCGTCGATGACTACAAGTCCTTCGGCACCGAGGAGACCTATCGGATAGCCTCCGCGTATAGGGTCAATAGGATGGGGACAAGGCTCAAGGCATCCTACGGCACTGGATTCAAGGCCCCATCCCTCTACCAGCTCTATTCCATGTACGGGAGCCCGGACCTCGATCCGGAAAAAAGCTACGGCTGGGATTGCGGAATCGAGCAGGGTGTGTGGAATGACAAGGTAATCTCAGGTATCACCTTCTTCCGCAACAGTTTCAGGGACATGATCACCTTCGATTGGAATACATCGATGTATATGAATATCCAAAGGGCCAAATCCCAGGGAATCGAATATTCTCTATCCGCCCGGCCTGCGGATGACCTTACCCTGAAGGGCAGCTACACCTACACCGACACCGAGGACCTCTCCACCAGCGAGTCATTTCTCCATCGGGCAAGAAACCGATTCTCCTTAGGGGCCGATTATGCCCTGTCGGAAAGGGGCTCTGCTCACCTCGAGGTCCGGTATGTGGGAAGGCGCTACGATAACGACTATTCAACCTGGCCCGCCACCAGGGTCATCCTCAAGGAGTATGTGCTGGTCAACCTGTCCGCCTCCTATTCGGTGACCGAGTCATTCCATGTCTTCGGCAGGGTGGACAACCTTCTGAACGAGCGCTACGAGGAGGTAAAGGGATACGGCACCACCAGCATCAACGGGTTCGCCGGTTTCAGGTTCCTGTTATGAGACCTGTTATGAGACGGGTATACCTCATCATCCTTCTCCTCTTCCTCCTCGCTGCGGCAGGGATCATGATAAGGACAGGGAGTCACCATACGGCCCCCGGCACCCGGGAATACCGGAAGGGCGATGAATGGACAGACGCCAAGGCGAAGGCCCACCCGGCAATGCACTATTCGCGTGTCATCTCCCTTGCCCCCAGCATCACCGAGGTGCTCTTTGCCCTGGGGGCCGGTGACCGTGTGGTAGGGGTCACCACCTTTTGCGACTTTCCCCCGGAGGCGCAAAAAAGGGAGAAGGTGGGCGGCTACTACGATACCTCCTACGAGGCCATTCTATCCATGCAGCCCGATCTGGTCATTGTGCTCACCGAGCACGAGAAGCAGAGGGAATCCCTCACGGAAATGGGGATCTCCTTGCTGGTGGTGGACCAGCGCGACACCAGGGGAATCCTGGACTCGATTCTGACCATCGGAAGGATGTTTGGCAGGGAAACGGAGGCGCGCACCCTGATCTCTGATATTACCGCGAGAATGGGAGGGATAGGGAAACGTATCCGGGGACTTCCCCGGCCCAGGGTGATGATATGCATCGGCAGGACCATCGGTACGGGGACGATCGAGGACGTGTTTATCTGCGGCAGGAAGGGCTTCTACCACGAGATGCTCACCCTCGCAGGGGGTGTCAATGTATACGACGGCCCCTCCCTACAGTATCCCGCAGTGACCGGGGAGGGGATCACCCGGATGAACCCGGAGGTCATCATCGATATCATCCCCGATCTCGTCGACCTGGGATTGAACGAGGCGGAGGTGAAGAGGGAATGGCATCGGTTGAAGGGGGTGGACGCGGTGAAGAACGGACGGATCTATGTCCTGGGCGACGACCACGTGGCGACACCGGGACCGCGATTCATCCTGACCCTGGAGCAGATGGCGCGGGTGCTCCATCCTGAGGTGCAGTGGGATGAATGAAGCGAACCGGAATATCATTGAGGTGTACGATCTCTCCATGGTGCTCGGCAAGGTCGAGATACTGAAGGGGATATCCCTCACGGTGCACGAGGGTGAGTACCTCTCCGTCATCGGTCCCAACGGATCGGGAAAGACCACGCTGATAAAGTGCCTGGATCGCATCCATCGGATAAGCGGCGGGCGGATCTGTCTTGACCATGTCCCCCTTCATGCTTACACCCAGAGGGAGATTGCCAGGCGCATGGGATACGTGCCCCAGACCCCGGGGGATACCTCCCTTTTCTCGGTGTATGAATTCGTGCTCATGGGCCGGTATCCATCCCTGAATCCCTTTTCCCCCCCCACGAGAAGGGACCGGGAGGCGGTCTTCGAGGCACTCCGGCTGACAAGCACCGACGGCCTTGCGCACCGCGTCGTGAGCACGCTGAGCGGAGGGGAACGACAGAAGGTATTCATCGCCGCCGCCCTCAGCCAGCGCCCCGGGATCCTGCTCCTCGACGAGCCGACGACCTTCCTCGATCCCCGTCATCAGGATGATATCCAGGAGATGCTCCTGCGCATCAACCGGAAGTCGGGGGTCACCATCATCGCCGCCACCCATGACATAAACAGCGCGCTCAGGGCAAGCACCCGGATCATCGCACTCAAAGGGGGAGAGGTGGCATTTTGCGGATCGCCGGATGAATTGATGGAGCAGGGACTTCTCGACGCAATATACGAAAAACGCTTTACGTTCCTGAAACATCCCGGGACAGGCAGACCGGTTGCCGTATGACCGGAACCTTCCGGGGCCGTAGGATTCACACAAAGGCAGGGCAGCATCCATTGCTCGTTCAATTTGAGGAATTGAGCCGAACCCTGATGTCGCCGGGAGGCAGGGGACCCAATCTCACCAGGGGTGAGCGATCCGCCTTGCCGGGATTATTGCTCGCCAAACGGGATCTATTTCAATGATGCAATCGATTGATGTCAATTCGATTCCGGTAAGGGGCCGGAGGGGCCTCCTGCTCATTGCCGCACTCGGGCTTCTCACCCTGGTCGTCCTGTCATTAGCCCCCTTCATAGGGATGAAGCATATCCCGCCCGGGGTTCTTTTTCATCCCTCCCGCATACCCTGGGAATCCGAGATCCTCTGGCAGTTCCGAATACCGCGCGTGCTCACGGCATTCCTGGCAGGTGCCGGGCTGGGCCTCAGCGGCATGGCCTTCCAGGCCATGTTCCGCAATCCCCTTGCCACCCCCTTCACCCTCGGTGTATCGAGCGGTGCGGCATTCGGCGCCTCCGTGTATATGAGCTGCGGGATCACCTTCAGCATCCTCGGCATCTCAGGGCTCACCCTTGCCGCATTCCTGGGGGCGCTCCTGGCCATCCTGATCGTGTACGCCCTTTCAACGGCACGCAGGGGGTTTTCAACCGCCACCATGCTCCTTGCAGGGGTGGCCATGAGCTTCTTCTTTTCCAGCCTGATCATGTTCATCCAGTACCTGTGCGACTTCACCCATTCATTCCGCATCGTCCGATGGCTGATGGGCGGCCTGGAGGTGATCGGGTTCGATCCGCTCCTCACCATGCTCCCCTTTGTGTTGGTAGGCGGAGTAGTGATCCTTTTTCTCACCCATGAGTTGAACCTTCTGACCGTGGGGGAGGAGATCGCCGTGAGCAGGGGCGTCGCGATCTCGGCGGTCAAGAAGCTCATATTCTTCGCCACCTCACTGATGGTGGGGGGGGTAGTCGCCGTATGCGGCCCCATAGGGTTCGTGGGAATGATGACCCCCCACATCTGCCGGCTCATCATCGGTCCCAATCACCGGCACCTCACGCCGGCAACACTCCTGTTCGGGGGCGTCTTCCTCACCCTGTGCGACACCCTGGCCCGGACCCTCATCGCCCCCGCGGAGATCCCGGTGGGGATCATCACCGCATTGCTGGGCGGCCCCTTCTTTCTCTGGCTGCTGATCAGCTAAGCCCATGTCTTGACTCCATCACGGGATGCTCCACATGCAAAATGTTCAAAAGAGATATGCCCATCCACGATGTTTATATGAAAATAATCCAGCAACCTCTTGTTTTATTTTTTCCATGCTTCGTTGTGATCGGCAGATCATGGCCGTTTAGATACAACAGAATGTATCATTATAGACACCATAAACAGTACCGATTGAATTCATTTCCCCTGTTCCTTGACAATCCTTTCTCCTTACCTCATGATCTATTCGTAAAATCTTTAGAAAAGAATGGTGATGCATATGACATCCTCTATAACGTCAAGATTTCAGACCACCATACCAACGGGTGTCCGAAAAGGGCTGAGACTCTCCGTCCATGATACACTCGAATGGAAAATCGAAAAGGGTGCGGCGGTGGTCACCCCTTTCAAAAAGCCATTCTTGAAATATAAAAACTGCATAAAGGTCGGTGAAGGCGACATCGCCAAGGATATCAACAATGAACGAGAATCCCGGACAAAAAGGTATCGATGAGGAACCATATTGACTGACACAAGTCCCCTGATTCCTTGGAACAAACGACAACAAAGAAGATGCTGAATGATTAATTGCTGCTTGACGATTCAAAACCCAACGATTCAATAAGGGGCATGCCATGACACGCAACCTGAAATGGATTTTGTGGCTCTGTGTTCTGTGTTTTTGCTGTTTTCTCTGCCTGGGCTGCACGCAAAAAAGGGATTACAAACTGAGCGTCAATGTATCCGGGGAAACGGCGTGGGGAAAGGGGGCGGCACGATTCGCCGAGCTCGTGCTTGAGCGATCCGACGGGCGCATTCGCATAAAGCCGTACTACAACATGGTGCTTGCCGCCGGTGACCAGATGCGGGAGATCCGTTTGCTCCAATCAGGCAGCATCGATTTTTCACTCAATTCGACCATCAATTACACCCCCTCCATTCCCGAGTTGAACGTGTTTTCCCTTCCCTTCCTTTTTCCCGACCACGCGGCAGTGGACCGGGCGGTTTCCTCCGATGCAGGCGCCATGATGGAGGAAATCCTTGCACGGCACAACCTGGTGGTCCTGGGCTGGGGGGAGAACGGGTTCAGGGAACTGACCAACCGGCTCAAGCCGGTGGCGTCCCCCGAGGATCTGGAGGGGATGAAGGTGCGGGTATGCTCCCCGATCTACATCGATATCTTTCAGGCATTGGATGCCAACCCCACGGCCATGGTCTGGGCCGAGGCCTTGACCGCCTTTCGCAAGGGGGTGGTGGATGCGGAGGAAAACCCGGTGGTGGGAGTGATCCTGCCGTACGAGATTGGGGAATACCACAAGCACCTCACCCTGTGGCACTATTCCTATGACGCCCTTATCCTGAGCTGCAACAAGGATCTGTGGGAGACCTTCACCCCTGCCGATCGTGGGCTTTTAACGTCATGCGCCCGGGAGGCTATGGCGTATCAGAAGGAGCTGGCACGATCGGGCCTGGACGACGCCCTTGCGTTCCTTGAACAGGAAAAGGGGGTTGCCGTCACCCGTCTTTCGGATGCCCAGTTGGAGGCATTCCGCCGGAAGACCAGGCCCGTATTCGAGAAATACGCGGAAACAGTCGGCCGTGACCTGGTGAGGGCATTCGAGGATTCCATCCGGACACCGTGAGTGGATGTCCATGACTCGCATACCTGCCATTGCCGGTCATCTGGAAGAGGTCCTGTGCGCCGCCATACTGCTCGCCATGGCGGGTATCACCGGTGCGAACATCATTACCCGCTGCATCCCCGGGCTCTCCTTTGCCGCCTCCGAAGAACTTGTGGTCAACCTCTTCGTATGGCTGACCATGCTCGGCGCCGTGGTGGCGGTGAAACAGGGGGCGCACATCTCCATCACCTTCGTCCAGCGCAGGGTGCCGGAGCGGTATAGGCGGCTGTTCCTGCTCCTCCAATGGGTTGCGGTCTGCACGGTCTTTGTGCTCCTTGCCTACTACGGCTTCCTTGAAACCTGGGCCGAGTACAGGATCAGGATGATGACCTATTCTTTGGGCTGGCCCCTGTGGTTTTTCACGCTTGCAATCCCGGCCGGCGGGCTGCTGGTGGTGATCCGCTTCACCCAGGCCGTCATCCGCGAATGGCGGGCATATCGGTGATGTCACCCGGCCTGTGGCTCTATATCTCCTTTGTGCTGCTCCTTGCCTGCGGCGTCCCCGTTGCGGTCTGCCTGGGTTTGTCCGGGATCGTGATCATCGTTGCTTCCGGCCTCGGCATCCAGGCGCTCCCCACCATCGTGTTTGCGAGTATCGCCAAGCCATCCCTGGTGGCCATCCCCCTTTTCATCCTTGCGGGGGTGATCTTCTACCGGATCGGCATTGCCGAGCGCCTGATCCATCTGGTAAAGCTTCTGGTTGGGCCTATCCCCGGAGGCCTGGCCATCGTCGCCGTGATATCCGCGCTCATCATGGGGGCCAACACCGGCTCCGGCCCTGCAGAGACCGCTGCCCTTGGTTCGGTGCTCATTCCCGGGCTGACCGAGGCAGGCTACCCCAAAAGGTTCGTCACCGCCCTGGTCGCCACATCGAGCGGCCTGGCCATCATCATCCCCCCCAGCATCGGATTCATCATCTATGGGGCGATTACCGGTACCTCCATTGCCAAGCTCTTCATCGCAGGGATCATCCCCGGCATGATCCTGGCGATGGCCCTCCTGATCATGATCTTTGTGCTCTCCTGCAGGCGGGGGTATGGTGGGGAGGCCTTCGGCTCCCTCCGGCAGATCGGCGAGGCACTGAGGGATGCGGTCTGGGGGCTGCTCGCCCCGGTCATCATCCTGGGGGGGATCTACCTGGGGCTGGTCACCCCCACGGAGGCAGCCGCCGTTGCCGTATTCTACGGTCTTGCCGTGGGGTTCTTCATCCACCGCAGCCTGACCTTTCGGATGCTCTATCGTATCCTTCTTGAATCCTCGGTCACCACCGCGGTGGTGATGCTGATCGTGGCCCTGGCCGGTGTATTCGGCTGGACCAATGTCGTGGTGGGTGTCGTCGAAATGGTGTCCCGGTTCCTGATCAACGCCACGGCCCTTGCCCCGCTTTTGCTCTTTCTCATCGTGTGCGGGCTTCTGGTGGCGGGGACCGTGATGGACGCGGTGACCCTGTACTTCATCACCCTTCCCATCCTGATGCCGGTGGTCCAGCAATGCCGCTGGGACCCCATCTGGTTCGGGGTGGTGGTGACCATTGCCCTTGCCATCGGGCAGGTCACCCCGCCGGTGGCGGTGAATCTCTATGTCGCCTGCTCCATTGCCGATCTCTCCATAGAGGAGGTCACCCCGGACACCCTGCGCTTTGCCTTCGCCGCATTCCTGGGAATGATCGTGGTTGTGTATGTGCCTGTTCTTTCGACCTGGCTCCCCTCCTTCATGTGATTCGAAAAGCGAGGTTCTCCTTCGGCATTTTTAATAGCCCTGGATCCGGCATATGGGTATCCATACTATTGCCAAATTCAATGATCAGGGTTGTGTAGTTGCAGAATTTCTTTCGGGAAGAGGAATGAGCACTTTACCATAATACATGTAACATATGATAACACGATCGTACAAAAATTGAGTCATTTAAAAATGTTGTACTTTCGAGAGTAGGTGAGATTATTATGAGATAATTTGGGGAAGTTCTTTAGTGCCATGAATAATTAAAACAATATAAATTGCATTCTTCTTTATTCTATAGACAATTCTGTAATTTTGATAGAGAATCTCTCGTATCTTGGGATTATTATACTCAGGAACTATTCTTCCTATTTGAGAAAAACTCATTAAGTTATCAACTAAAGATAAGACCTTTTTGGCAAAGTTACTTGCATAGTATAATGAATCATTAGAAATATATTCAATAACATCAACAAAGCTGTTTATGCCATCTTCGGTCCAAATAATCTTGACTACTTTATCCACTTTCCGATCCTTTTCTTTGCCTCATCATGACTTATGACTTTCCCCTCGTCAATTTGTTTCAGGCTCTTATCAACTTTTTGTTTGAAATATATTTCTGCCATAATTTCATCGTATCCAACTTCATCAGGCAAGTTTTTTATCATTTTGACAACTTCTTCTTTTATTGTAGGCATTTACTAATCTCCTTGCTTTAATTTTATAAGATTAATTAACCATCTATGTAATACTTCGTGAGACTTTCTAATATTTTTGATGAGGTAATGGACGTCTCTATTTGCTTTTAAAAAGTTTTTTAGAACAATTTTTCTGAAAAGAAACTTATAATGGTTACATGATATAATGATGCCTGCACGAGCCCTATATTTATAAAATATCTGAATCTCAGATGGCGTAGAAAAAATCTAAGTAAGAGTGATTGGTGTTCTATTATTATAGTAAATGGTAATATATATTGTATAACACGGTGTGAATGATCTTGTCAATAGCCGATTTTGGGATGAAGTCTCATACGGACTAGTTCGGAGTGCAGGCAGTGGCTTAAATAATGTGCCATAATGACTTTATCCTTTTCCATTTCCAAGCATGAGATCTGATCCTATACGTTCTCCATCTTCTCTGCCACGGCGATAATCGATTGCCCCGGCCAAGGGAGGAAGGGATCGATTCCCTTCCACAGCCATACGAAAAGATCGAAGCATTTGAGCTGAATCCTGCTGAAATGCCTTCTTTTAAACAAGGTGCCATTGATGAACCAGCCTATTATACTTATTTTATTGAATGTTTTCAGGTGGCTGATGCCGAATCCGGCCTCCTTCAGCAGGTCCTTCACTTGTTGCGTCTTGTACCTCCTCTTGTGCCCCAGGACCTTATCGAATGAATTGTAAAGAAAGGGGCAATTGGGCACAAGGACGATGGCCTTGCCTCCCTTCACAAGCAATCGATTGATATTGCTGAGCACCTGCACATGATCCTCCAGATGTTCCAGCACATTGATGCACAGGACGGTATCATATCTTCCCTGGACCTTCTTGATATCCCTTTCATCCTCGATATTTAATTGCATGACGTCAACATTCGGCCTGTTCATGAATATATTGTGCAGCTTATCGATATGGATGGGATCGATATCAGAGCAGGTATAGTGGTCCACCGGCAGGAACTCCAGGGCCATTGTCCCGATACCCGAGCCTATCTCCAGCACGATGTTCCCCAAATAAGGCTTAAGATAGGAGGCAAGCCATTTATTGAAACGGTGTGTCTTGGACATGGCAAAGAGTATTCGTTTATCTTCATCCTTGTAGATATC
>JBLIRP010000110.1:0-10675 GCA_049472355.1 bacterium
TCGAGGCTGCGGATGTGGATTCCCTCGCCGGCAAGCCTTTTGACCAGGAGGCTGATCCGCTCCAAAGCCGCCTTGAAGGGCCCGATCTCGGTCATCTGCGACCCGATGTGGGAATGCATCCCCACTACCTCGATACCTTTCATCTTCGTGGCCTTCTGATACTCCTGGAATGCGAGATCCATGGCGAGGCCGAACTTGCTCTTCTTGAGCCCGGTGGAGATATAGGGATGGGTTGCCGCATCGATATCCGGGTTCACCCGTAGGGCAACCCGTGCGCGCCTTCCGCCTTCCCGTGCTATCCGGTCGAGCAGGGCAAGCTCATCGGAGGACTCGCAATTGAACATCAGGATGTCCTCTTGGAGGGCATACCCGAGCTCATCCCGCGTCTTTCCCACACCCGCAAAGACGATCCGGTCGGCCGGGACCCCGGCCTTGAGCGCACGGAAGAGCTCACCCCCCGAAACCACATCCGCACCCATACCCTGCCGGGCAAACAGGCGTATGACCGCCAGGTTGGAATTGGCCTTTACCGCATAGCAGGAAAGATGATCCATCCGGGAAAAGGCCTGTTCATAGACCTGGGCATGGTGGGTCAAGGTACCTGCGCTGTAAATATACACGGGGGTCCCCACCTCCCCGGCTATTTCTTTGACGGGTACATCCTCGCAAAAAAGTTCATTCTTTTGGTATTGAAAGTGATGCATAGCGCCCTCGCCGGCCTACTCCCTTCCCACATAGTCCTCCGCCCTCTTCAGGGCCTCTTCCACCCTATACAGGGAGGTGCCCCCAGGCACCTCCTTGCGCATAGCCGCCTGCAGCGGATCAAGGAAGGGGAGCGCGTCCTCGTCGAACTCCCCGCAGAATTCCCTGAGTTCCTCCAGGGTAAAGGAGGCCAGGCTGGTCCATCCCCTGCGTACGGCCTCCCCCACAATCCTGCCCACGATGTGGTGTGCATCCCTGAAGGGAATTCCCTTTCCCACCAGATACTCGGCAAGATCCGTGGCATCGAGGAATCCCTCCCCCACCGCGCCCTGCATCCGGTCCTCCCGGACCTTCATGCCCTCAATACAGAGGGTCATAACGGAAAGGGACCCCTTCAGGGTGTCGATGGTGTCGAAGAGGGGCTCCTTGTCCTCCTGCATATCCCTGTTATAGGAGAGGGGGAGTGCCTTCATGGTGGTGAGGAGGCCCATGAGGTTTCCGTACACCCTCCCTGTCTTTCCCCGCACCAGTTCCAGGGGGTCCGGATTCTTCTTCTGGGGCATGATACTGCTCCCCGTGCACAGGGCATCGGGCAGCTCGATGAACCGGAACTCCGCAGTGGACCAGAGGATCATCTCCTCCGCCAGCCTGCTCAGGTGCATCATGATAATGGAGGCGTGGGCAAGAAATTCCAGGATATAGTCTCGGTCGCTCACCGCATCGAGGCTGTTTTCGGTCAGCCGGTCGAATCCCAGTTCCCGTGCGACGAACTCCCTGTCGATGGGCAGGCTGGTGCCCGCAAGCGCCCCCGCACCCAGGGGCATCACCTGGACCCTGCGCAGGCATTCCTCCAACCGCTCCCGGTCCCTCTTTCCCATCTCGAACCAGGCGAGGAGGTGATGGCTGAAAAGCACCGGCTGGGCCCGTTGCAGATGGGTATAGCCGGGCATGGTCACATGAAGATGGCCGCGGGCGGTGCACACAATCGACTTGAGGAAGCGATGCTGCGTGGCGAGGATCTCCCCTATCTCATGCCTGAGGAAAAGCCGCATGTCAAGGGCCACCTGGTCGTTGCGGCTGCGGCCGGTATGGAGCCTTCCTCCTGCCGCACCCACCTTCTGGATGAGCCTCGCCTCTATGTTCATGTGTATGTCTTCAAGCGCATCGTCAAAGGGGAACCGGTCCTGTTCGAGCTCCTCGCGGATCCCCTGGAGCCCCCGCACCAGGGCATCGGCCTCTTCCGTGCTGATCAGGCCGGTTGATCCGAGCATCCGGGCATGCGCGATACTGCCTTGGATGTCAAAGGGGAAAAGGCGCCGGTCAAAGGACAGGGATGAGGTGAACCGTTCCACCTCCGGGTGGGTCCCCTCCTGGAACCTTCCGGACCATGGCTTGGACATCTTTTTGCTCATCGCCTGTCCCTTTTAAAGAGTCTGCGCAGGATCTCCATGCCCCCCTCCTTCTTTCCTCCGGTGCCCCGCTCTTTGTGCCAGACCTGGGCGCCCACCTTGAGGGGCAGGCCCCATATCTTGCAGAAATACTCCCCTGCCCGGTGGTCGAAGGCATCCTCCGCCCCGTAGGTGGCAAGGCTGAGATCGTAGAGGGAATGCGGGGACCTCCTGCCTGCGGGAACACACTGCCCCTTGTGGAGCTTGAGCCGCACCTCACCTGAAACCAGGTCCTGGAGGGAGTCGACGAACGCATCCAGGGCCTGCCTGAGGGGAGAGAACCATTGGCCGTAGTAGACCACCTCCGCATATTTACGCGCCACCAGTTCCTTGTAGTGCATGGTCTCCCTGTCCAGGACGAGGGCCTCCAGCTCCCGGTGGGCATGCCACAGGATGGTGGCGCCCGGCGCCTCGTAGATCTCCCGGGACTTGATCCCCACAAGGCGATTTTCCACAAGATCGGACCTGCCGATCCCGTGCAGGCCGCCCAGGTCATTGAGCCGTTCCAACAATCCCACCGGATCGAGCGCATCCCCGTTCAGATGGGTGGGCACTCCCCGGGTAAATCCGATGGTGACATAATCGGCCCGGTCGGGGGTCTCTGCGATCCTGCGCACCATGAAGTGGGTGTCATCCGGCGGCTCGGTCCAGGGGTCCTCGAGTGCCCCGCACTCGATGCTCATACCCCAGAGGTTCCTATCCAGGCTGTAGGGTTTCTCCTTGGACACCGGAACGGGTATGTTGTTTTTTAGGGCGTATTCGATCTCCTCCTCCCGCGAGCGGAAGGTCCACTCCGGGCTCCGCAACGGGGCGATGATCGAAAGGGCCGGATTCAGGGCCATGATGGAGCAATCGAACCGCACCTGATCGTTCCCCTTGCCGGTGGCACCGTGGGCGATTGCGTCCGCCCCCTCCGCCTCCGCCACCTCCACCAGCACCTGTGCAATGAGGGGACGGCCCAGGGCGGTGGCAAGGAGATACTTCCCCTCATACACCGCATGGGCCGCAAGCGCGGGAAAGCAGAATCCCCGCAGAAACTCCTCCCGCACATCCCTCACCATCACCTTTGCCGCTCCCGCCTTGTAGGCCTTTTCCTCGATAGGGGCCATGTCCTCACCCTGGCCGAGGTCCGCCAGAACGGCGATGGTACGGCACCCATAGTGCTCCTGGAGCCATTTTATGATGACCGATGTGTCGAGGCCGCCTGAATAGGCCAGCACAACCGTTTCCAATCCCCTTGTTCCCGTCGCCATACCCTGTTCCCCTGTATCCTTTCCTCGTGGTGTTGCTCAAAACATATGCTGCCCGCCATGCGGCAATTCTTATTTTGACATCGCATTGTCGTACCGTCGAGGGCAGACATGTTTACGGAGCGATATAGGGAGGCTTTTTGTAAATTTTCTTAGCGAAGCGCAGCGTATAACATTGCACATGTCCGAGTGAAGCGAGTTTGTGCAATGTAGCGAAGCGAGCTTAGAAAATTAAAAAAGCCTGCCCGTCTAGCGGAGTAACTATGTCTGCCCTCGCTGCTTGCCTGGATGTTACAATTAGCATTGCTGGCCTCCTTCCGCGTCTCACCCCTTCACTCCTCTGGTCGCCTTAGGTCTCCTTCATCCCCTCGTGGTTCCTGATGAGGGTCTCCACGATCGCCTTTTGCACGTGAAGGCGATTCTCCGCCTGATCGAAGACCACCGAAAGGGGCCCTTCGAGGACATCCTCGGTGATCTCCTCACCCCTGTGGGCAGGAAGGCAATGCATGATCAGGGTGTCGGGCTGGGCAAGGGCCACCAGCCCCTTGTTCACCTGGTAGCGCGAAAAGACCCTCCGCTTCTCCTCCGCTTCCTCCTCCTGGCCCATGCTGATCCACACATCCGTATAGATCACGTTTGCCCCGGAAACCGCCTGTTCGGGGTCCTCGAAAAGCTCGATGCTCCCTCCGGTGCGCTCAGCCAGGGCGCGTGCATGCTCGACGATTCCACGGTCGGGCTCATACCCCGCAGGACAGGCCATGCGCAGACTCAATCCCATCAATCCTGCGGCGTTCAGCAGGGAATGGGCCACATTGTTGCCGTCTCCCACATAGCCAATGACGGCACTATACAGATTCCCTATATGGTCCTTTATGGTGAGAAGATCGCTCAATGCCTGGCAGGGATGATACCGGTCGGTCAACCCGTTGATCACCGGAACCGTGGCTGACTCCGCCAATTCCTCAACCTCTTCGTGGCCGAATGTCCGTACCAGCATGATATCCACATACCGGGACAGGACCCGGGCGGTATCCCGGAGCGGCTCCCCCCTCCCGATCTGAAGGGAATCCATGGGAAGATCCAGGGCAAGCCCCCCCATCTGAAAAAGGCCCACCTGAAAGGAAACCCGCGTCCGGGTGGAGGGCTTTTTGAATATCATGGCCATGGTCCTTCCCTTCAGGGTCTGGTGGGGCTTGCCTGTCTTCAGATACGACCTGAGCTCCTTTGCCCGGTTAAGGATGCCCAGAACATCCTCCCTGGTGAGATCGAGAATGGTCAGGAGATCCTTCTTCATTCCCGGGCATCCTTTATGGCCGAAAACAATATGTCCATGGCCCGCTCGATCAATTCCTCGGTGACCACCAGGGGGGGGAGGAGCCTGAGCACCCGGTCCATGGTGCAGTTGATGATGAGCCCCCTTTCCAGGCATTGCTCCACGATTCCCTTCCCGCTGCATTCGAGCTCCATGCCCACCATGAGTCCCTTTCCCCGAATCTCCTTGATAATACCGAAGTCCCTGGCATGGTCCGTGAGATGCGTGAACAGGATGGTGCTCATGCGCCGGCAATTCTCCAGGAGGCCTTCCCGCTCGATGATTTCGAGCACGGCAAGACCGGCGGCGCAGGCCAGGTAGTTGCCGCCGAAGGTGGATGCGTGGCTGCCGGGGGGGAATGCCTCCACGATCTGGTTTGCCGCGAGCATGGCGCCGATGGGAACGCCGCCGCCCAGGGACTTTGCCATGGTGAGGATATCGGGCTTCATATCATGATATTGAAAATTAAAGAGTTTCCCCGTCCTTCCCATACCGGTCTGCACCTCATCCAGGATCAGGAGAATGTGCCGTTGATCGCACAATTTCCTCAACCCGGGCAGATAGTCCGGTGAGGGCACATTCACCCCCCCTTCGCCCTGAATGGGCTCCACCATGACCGCGCAGGTGTTTTCCGTTACGGCCTTGTCCACCGCATCGAGGTCGTCATAGGGGACGTAGTGAAACCCGGGCATGAGGGGATGAAACCCGGTGTGATATTTCTCCTGGGCCGTTGCACTGAGGGTGGCCATGGTCCTCCCGTGAAAGGAATTGCACGCGGTGATGATCTCCACCCGCCCCGGCTTCGATGCCTGGCCGTATTTCCGGGCAAGCTTGATGGCGGCCTCATTCGCCTCGGCACCGCTGTTTGCGAAGAATACCTTTCCCGGAAAGGTCAGGGATACGATCCTCTTCGCCAGTTCGGCCTGCTGCGGGATATGGAAGAGATTGGAAACGTGGATGAGCGTACCGGCCTGTTTTGTTATGGCATTCACCAGGGAGGGATGGCAGTGCCCGATATTGATGACCCCTATCCCGCTTATGAAATCAAGGTATTCCTTTCCGTCGGCATCCCACACCAGGCATCCCCTGCCCCGCACCATGGGAATATGGAAACGGCTGTAGGTAGGCGCCACATATTCTGCTGTCAAGCGAAGTATCTCGTCGGTATTCATACGTTGTATCTCCCGTCCCGGAAGGATCGTCGGCGTTTATTATGAGCGTGTATTCGTGTATTATTTATTAAGCGTGTATTATCTACTAATGGTTGTCGATGACCGTGCCCACCCCGGTGTCGGTAAAGATCTCCAAAAGCAGGGCATGGCTGATCCGGCCATCGATGATATGCACCTTTTTTACCCCATCCTTCAGGGCATCCACGCAACATGCCAGCTTCGGCTTCATGCCGCCTTGAATGACGCCGCTCTCGGACAGTTCCCCGACCTGGGTGAGGGAAAGGGTGGAAAGCAACTGCTTGTTCTGATCGAGCACCCCCGCCACATCGGTGAGAATGACCAGCTTTTCGGCACACAGTGCGGCGGCGATCCGTCCGGCAACCAGATCGGCATTGACATTGAAGGTCTCTCCCTGCGCATTCACCCCGATCGGGGAGATGATGGGAATGAACCGCCCCTCGTCGAGCACCTCGATGACCCGGGGATTGATCGATTCCACCTCTCCGACCATGCCCAAGTCAATACTCGCCTCTCCCTTCTTTCCCGAACGGGGCGTCATCTTCCGCACCAGGATCAATTCCCCGTCCTTGCCCGAGAGTCCCACCGCCCTTCCGCCGTGCTGGTTGATGAGGTTGACCACCTCCTTGTTGATCCGGCCCAGGACCATCTCGATGACATCCATGGATTCAACATCGGTCACCCGGAGCCCGTCCACAAAGGTGCTCTTCTTGCCCAATTTTTCCAGCCACGAACTGATCTCAGGCCCTCCCCCGTGAATGATCACCGGATTCATCCCCACATACTTCAACAGCACCACATCGCGGGCGAAGTCCTCCTTCAGACGCTCGTTGATCATGGCAGCCCCGCCGAACTTGATCACCACCGTCTTACCAAAGAATTCCTTGATATACGGGAGGGCTTCAATCAACGACTGGGCCCTGGCGTGAAGATTCGAACGATCCATAGTCTACCGTTCCCTTTCCATCTGGTACGTCGATCGGAAGCAATGCACCCTTACAGGATATACCGGCTCAGGTCCTCGTCCTTGATAATGTCCTTGAGCCTTTCCTGGACGGATTGCGCATCGATAATGATGCTCTGACCGGAAAGGTCGGGTGCATTGAAGGAGATATCATCGAGAAGCTTGTCCATGATGGTATGGAGCCTCCGCGCCCCGATGTTCTCGGTCCGTTCATTCACGTATGCGGCGATACTCGCAATCTCTGAAATGGCATCGGGGGTGAATTGGAGATCCAGCCCTTCGGTTTCCAGCAGTGCGGAATACTGCTTGATGAGGGCATTGCGGGGCTCCGTGAGGATCCGGACAAACTCGTCCACTCCCAGCGAGGACAGCTCCACCCTGATGGGAAAACGCCCCTGCAATTCAGGGATGAGATCGGAGGGCCGCGAAATATGGAAGGCCCCCGCGGCAATAAAGAGGATATGGTCCGTCCTGACCAGGCCGTACTTGGTGGAAACGGTGGAACCTTCGATGATGGGGAGGAGGTCCCTCTGCACCCCCTCCCGGGAGACGTCGGGACCTGTGGACCGCTCCCGGCCGGCGATCTTGTCCAGCTCATCCAAAAAGATGATCCCTGTCTGCTCCACCCGCTTGACCGCCTCGGATATCACGTTATCCATATCAATCAGGCGCTGGGCCTCCTCCTGAACGAGCAGGGTGCGCGCCTCCGAGACCTTCATCCTCCGCTTCTTGCTCTTGCTCGGGAAAAAACCGGAGAGCATGTCCTTGAAATTTATGTCCATCTCCTCAAGACCGGCGCCGGAGAATATCTCGACCATGGGCATGCTCTTCTCGCTCACCTCCACCTCCACGACCCGGTCCTCCAGGTGCCCCTGCCTGAGCATCATGCGCAGCTTTTCCCTGGTCTGATGCGAGTCCTCCTCCTTCTGCTCCGGCTCTGCCTCCTGCACCGCTTCGGTGGACACCCCATAGGATCGCTTCCGTCCGGAGGGGGGAAGAAGCAAATCCAGAAGCCGCTCCTCCGCCTGGACCTCGGCCTTCCCCTTGACCTTTCGGCTCTGTTCCTCCTTGACCATATTGACCGCAAGATGGGTGAGGTCCCTGATCATCGATTCCACATCCCGGCCCACATACCCCACCTCGGTAAACTTTGACGCCTCGATCTTCAGAAAGGGCGCGTTTGCCAGCTTGGAAAGCCTTCGGGCGATCTCCGTCTTTCCCACACCGGTGGGACCGATCATGATGATGTTCTTGGGCATGACCTCATCCCTGAGATCCGGGCTGAGCTGCTGCCTTCGCCATCGGTTCCTCAGGGCGGTGGCAACGGAGCGCTTGGCTGCGTCCTGGCCGATGATATAGCGGTCCAGTTCCGCGACAATCTGTTTGGGCGTAAACTGGTTCAGGGAATTTTCCACGTCAGACCTCCTCGAGGACAATGCTTTCGTTGGTATATACGCATATGGATGCGGCGATCTTCATGGCGGTCTCCACGATCTGACGGGCATCCAGATCCGTATGGGCAATGAGTGCCCGTGCCGCCGCCAGGGCATAGGACCCCCCTGATCCGATACCGATGATGCCATCCTCCGGTTCGATTACATCGCCGTTTCCGGAAAGGATGAAGCAGTGTTCCTTGTCGGCGACGGCCAACAGGGCCTCCAACCTCCTCAGGACCCGGTCGGTTCTCCACTCCTTTGCCATTTCCACTGCAGCCCGGGGGAGCTGGCCGGAATATTCCTCCAGCTTTGTCTCAAAGCGCGAAAACAGGGCAAAGGCATCCGCCACGGAGCCGGCGAAACCGGCCACCACCTGGTCCTTGTACATCCGCCGCACCTTTTTCGCATTGTGCTTGAGGATCGTGTTACCGAAACTGACCTGGCCGTCACCACCGACAACCGTCTTTCCATCCTTCCGTACCACGAGAATGGTGGTGGATTGTATCATCTTTCCCCTCCTAAGCCCGCGGGTGAGCTCGATCGTATGCCGACATCAACTGATCCACGTTGATGTGGGTATATTTCTGTGTAGTGGAGAGTGAGCTGTGACCCAGCAGTTCCTGAATCACCCGTAAATCCGCGCCCGATTCAAGAAGATGGGTGGCAAAGGTATGCCGAATGGTATGGGGGGTGACCCCTCGCCGCAACATAATCCTCTCCCCGTATTTTCGGACTATCCGATGAACGGACCGCGATGAAAGCCTGCCGCCGTGCCTGTTCTGAAACAAGGGCCGCTCGCCCGTCCGAGGGGCCGGCTTCGAGCACAGGTATGCCTCTATCGCCTCATTTGCCCTGCTCCCGAAAAGCACCAGGCGTTCCTTGTTCCCCTTGCCCCTGATCTTGATAGCACCCTTGTGCACGTCCAGCATTCCCTCATTCAGGGCCACCAGTTCCCCCACCCGTATCCCGGTGGCATAGAAAAGCTCCAGCATCGCCCGGTCCCTGAGGTTCATGGAATCATCGACCCCGGGGGCGTCGATCAATGCGATCACCTCGTCGATGGTCAAAAAACCCGGTATCTTGGGCACAAGCTTGGGAGCCGATACATCCTGCACCGGATCCGCCTCCACCATCCCGTGGGAGAGCAGATATTTGAAAAAGGACCGGAGTGTGGAGACCTTCCTGGCGATGGTTGTCTTGGAGCGCCTCTGTAAGAAAAGATACGCCACAAACCGGGATATGTCGTCAGGTTTCACCATGTCAATGGCGAATGTTTCCGGAGGCTCCTTCCCCATCCGCTTTGCCATATACCCCGCCCACTGCCGGAGATCATCCCCATACCCCTTCACGGTATGGGGAGAGGCCCCCTTTTCTATCTCCATATACCGGAGAAAGCGTCCTATTGCCTCGGTACTATCCATTTATCCCACCATATGCATTACATTCCAGGTGGCTGCTTACTATGCCGGGAAAGAGGATGCACCTTGCATTTCCACTCCCTCGGACGCAGCCTGTTATGCTCGCCTGTAGGCACACAGGCGCATTCCCTTTATCATGCCTTTACAATGCATTGAGTAGTCACCATTATTGATTATTTCACAAGGGGTTATGAATAATCAGTGGAAATTTATAGAATAAACGAATTACCTCGGGATGTCAAATAGGCCCGATGCCCATTTCACAGCACCCTATATTTATATCTAACCAATTGTTATTATGTTATTAAATCTACCTTGACATTTATGTTCCAACCTGATATTTTTTTTACAGATTTTAAAATCATACGATAAAATTATATCCTATACGATGTAACAGGGGGAAGGAGGAGAGGATTCTTTTAATATGGTGTATATAAACCGTGCCTCTCACGAAAAATCCGAAATATTTTCGCACAAAGTTAAATATACGAAAAAAAATTCGTATAACCCAATAATAGCGAAAAATTGTTCGCATAATTACTAAGTTATAAAGCCTTAAAGTGAGTAAAGTGGACAAACCCGCTTGGGAAAAATTTGAAATCGCCGTAGCTAACTTTGTAAAAGCTCTTGACTCAAGTGCCAGAGTAACACACGACGCAAAATTACCTGACATTCATTCCAAAACTATACGGCAAAGAGATGTTTGGGTGGAGGCTAAGGTTTGTCAACATTTTCCGGTAAAAATACTTATAAGCTGTAAAAGAAAAAAAAGAATATTGAATCAGCAGGATATAGACGCTTTTAATGGTGAGCGAATATCCAGCGGTGCGCAATTAGGAGTTATTTATTCCTTCTCTGGTTTTACAAACAATGCTTTAGAAAAAGGAAAAACACTAGGTATAAGCTGCTGCATGATCTTTGATAATGAACCTACAAATATTCCAGAGAATATTGT
>JBLIRP010000111.1:0-10414 GCA_049472355.1 bacterium
AGTTGCAGTTCTTTCCGCTCGGGAGGAGATGCTATACAGGCAAGCAACCACATTCATGAAGTGGTCAACCATAGCCTATTCACCTGCTGCTTTGCAGGTATATAAAGGATAAACGAAGAAGGTTGAGATCATGACCCGGAGAAGTCCATAGCAAAAGCGAGGTTTGAAATGGCTTTGATAAAATGCCCGGAGTGCAGCAGACAGGTCTCGGATCGTTCAATGTCGTGCCCGCAATGTGGCCATCTTTTGGGTAAATCAGCCGCCCCCCCCTTAGGCGACCTGCCCCAGGCGATGGCCAGAAAGCCTACACCCAAAACAGGGAAATTGCTGCAGCTTATCGGTATCGTTTTCTTCCTTCTCGGCTTCTCTTTTTGTGGTGTGAGTATGGAAGCGAACAATCCTGATGTGCTAATAACGGCGGAGATTTGGATGGTCTTGTCCTATGTATTGGGTACCATGTTCTTTGCCGGGGGCAGATTCCTTGCAGGGAGAAGTGCGATGCTTAAAATGGCCTCAGTAAAATGCCCGGAGTGTGGCAGACAGGTTTCGCTGCCTAAGGTACTGGCCAGCAAACCTGCGTCCAGAACAGGGAAAGTACTGCAATACATCGGCCTGGTCCTCTTTTCACTCGGAGTGTCTTCTTGTGTGCTGGCTATTGGCTTTGATCTGCAGGGATCGTTCTGGTCGTCGTCTGTGCAATTATCAAGTTTCTTCGGCTTCGTGTCCTTTGTCGGCGGCAGATTCCTCGAATGGTGGTACACCGAATGAGCGTCGGAGGTACCAAGAAGGGTCAATGATTTGATCTTCTCTTTCGGAGTGATCTCAAAGAGTAACCGGCTGATAAGCTGATAAGGAATTGCTTTTCTGGGCAAAATCATAGGCAGGGTTTTCGATTTTTGTCAATGCATATATTCAAGCAAAACTGAGCAGATGGTGAGGCGGGGGATAGTGTAGCTGAGAAGGAAAAAGCCGGAGAGGAAAAGTATCCTCAAAAAGGGCGTAACAACTCCATCCTGCCTTTAAATCCGCCCTTGCTTCTTGAGATCCTTATACCATCTGGGATGGTGGAGGCGCGCCCAGGCTTTCGAGACCCTCCCGGTAAAGAGCAACTGAATGGACCCTGGTGCCCCGATGGTGGACAGATACACATGGGCCACAAACATGAGCACCACCATCGCCATGGCAAGATCATGGACGATATACATCACGCGAACCAGTTCCGGAGGCATTCTGCTCGCCTGCCACATGATGAACCCGGAGACGATAAAGAGGATGCCGCTTGCGATGGTATTGTAAAAGAAGAGCTTCTGTCCCGCATTGAATTCCCCGGCCTCAGGTGCGCCCTTGAACAGACTCCCCAGATATCCCCCGGCCTTGGTGATCCATTTGAAGTCTCCCTCCTCCCACCGGCAGGGCTTCCAGAACATCCAGATCAGGAACGGGAGGAATAGGGCAAAGGGTATGGCAAAGACGTGGTGGAGCGTCTTCGTCAGGCTGGACCCCTTGAGTATCCCGCTCACAAATGGGAACCTCGGAAGAAACAGGAGGACCCCGGTGACAAGCAGGATGCAAAAACAGATCAAATGGAGCCAGTGGATGATGATCTCATGGGGCTTCATCCTCAGAATCTCGTCATTCATCGGTCTTCACCTCGTATTTCTTCTCCTTTTTGGGCCCGATAATAAAATAGTGGGCCATGGCAGCCAGGACGGCCCCGATGATCCCGTATGTCCCGATGGGCTGAATAAACTGCTTCCACACGATGACCGACAGCGGTACCTTCGGGTCCCTGTTCAGGCCGTAGTGCTCCGGTTCCCTTTTGATGGCGTAGAGCACGTGGGTCCCCTGCAGAAAGGATTCCCCGTAGAGCCCCCCTTCCACCCCATTGGAGGAGGCGAGGATCTCGCCGCCCTGCGTCTTGAGATCCTCAATGGTGCCGTACCGCAAGGCCCCGGTGATGCAGGTGGACACGCAGGCGGGCTCCTTTCCCTCTGCAGTGCGGTGCTCACACAGGTTGCACTTGTAGCTCTTGCCCAGGCTGCGATTGAATTGAGGCACCGAAAAGGGGCAACTGATGACGCAATACTGGCACCCTATGCATCGCTTCTCATCCAGCACCACGGTACCGTTCGGCCTCCGGGTAATGGCGGACACAGGGCATGCCATCATGCAGGCCGCCTCTGAACAATGCATGCATGCCTTCCTGACAAAATTCTTCTGCACCGCGGGGAACACACCCTGCTCAAAGGGTTCGACCCGTACGATGAAATGCCCCTCGGGCCAGCCGAACTCCGCCTTGCACGCCATGGCGCAGGCGTTGCATCCGACGCACCGTTCTACATCAAAGAGTATCCCGTATGAATCCTTCGCCTCATCTGGCATTTTTTTCCTCCACCGCCACCACCCTGAAACCGGTAAAGCCGTTGCGGAATGTCGCATCAGCGCCATACCGGTTGGACACCCTGAGCATGTCCGGATAGAAGCACCACGCCCCTCCCCGGACCACCCTGAGTCTTCCTGAAGAGGGGCCGTTCGGGTCCTTTGCGGGACTCTCCTTATAGTACGTCGCACAGTACCAGTCCTGACACCACTCCCAGAGATTTCCCGCCATATTGTAGAGGCCGAAGCCATTTGCAGGGTATGCCCTGGCAGGTGCACAAAAGGCATAACCGTCCGTGATGTTCTGGTCCGCCCAGATATCCTTCTCCTTCTCAAACTCAAGGCGATCCGCGAAATTACACTGCGTGCCGTCGGGTTTCCGGTCGCCCCAGGGGAATGATGTGCCCTGCAGTCCGCCCCGTGCAGCATATTCCCATTCCGCCTCCGTGGGCAGGCGATAGGTTCGGCCCTCCTTTTTGCTCAACCAGGCGCAGAATTCCTGTGCATCCTCCCAGGAGACAAAACAGACCGGATACTCATCCGCAGGGGAATAGGTCTTTACGTCATTCCACTTATTCCATCGGGTGCGGCTTTCATCATAAAAGGCCTTCCATTGGGCAACGGTCACCTCCGTCTCACTGATATGGAACGGGCTCAGGGTCACCTCATGGGCCGGCATCTCGTCCTCCCCTCCCCTGCCGTCTTCCGCGCCCATGACAAAGCTCCCCCCCTTGATCGGGACCATGTTCATCCCCAGGGAGTTTCGAAATGCCGATGCAGGCGTGGAACAAAGGAGCAGCATGGAAAGGATAACCACCATTGTGACCCATTGCTTAGAGGGCATTGTCATAGGCATATCCCTTTTAACGTCAGTGCATTAATGAACATCAATATCCCTCCAAAGTTTCAAGGGATTGTATAACGCATCGCTTTTTTTGATCTCCTGAGAATGGATTTCGGGAATCATCAATCAATACCTTTTCTTTCACCATCAAAGAAGATCTTGGAAAACAGGCCCGCCTCCCGGTACAAGGGATGCCGGGTGTGAACATACACCCTATCCGAAAAATCCCAGGCCCAACACAAGAGGTGCTGCTGGAGAAAGCGTATCTGGGCATCCCGAAACCGCTCCGCCTTTTTGAGCTCCCCGTCAGTGTATGCCGCCAACTCCTTCTCGATAAGGCATGCCATGAATTCCGTTTCAATGGCGATGTGATCGGCAGGCTCCGGATGATGCTCCCCCAGATCAACGCCGAACTGCCGGTAGAACTCCCTGACCCTTACTGTGGTCTCGCCGATCACCAGATGCCCCTTGTTTACGTGGACTGATTCATAGGGCTTTGCAGGCGTCCCGTTAAAGGAATTTATAAAGAGCCGGGTATATTCCACCTCAAGGTCCAGCAGCAAATCGGCAATGCCCCGATGCACCATATCCGCAATGGACTCGAAGGCCTTTTGGGCATCCCTGCCCGCAAGGCCCATCAAATCATGGGACTCGGGTGAAAGGGTAAACGCCTTCAAGAAATGCACCGTTTCGGGTCCCGGATAACTATAGATGGTATGCAGAAGGCGATATGCAGCACACCGGGCAGTCTCCTGTTTCATCAATTCACCTGAATAGACTATTTCCTTTTCCATAGACGAAACCATGTGCATCAGACCTTGGAAATCCTGACCAGTATGTCGGAGTCAGCGGCGTTGGCCGAGGGGTCGTTAATTTTTATCATTTCCTGCAATGGGATATCATTCATGAGGTCACCATCATTGGCGCCATGGTAAGCGGCCCTGGTCAGGAATTTGGACCAGTGGCCATACCCATGGGGCACGCATACCGTGTCCGGACGTATTCCCTCGGTGAGAAAGGCCTTGAGAACGATCTGCCCGTACATGGATTCCACCCGCACCCTGTGCCCCTGCTTGATCCCCAGCTCCCGTGCCTTGGCTGCGTTGATCCACACCATATTCTCAGGGACCATCTCATGGATCCAGGGGATATTCTCTGTGGTGCAATGAAAATTAAGGGGCGACCGGGTGGTGGTAAAATAGAAGGGATAGTCCTTCGTGGGTGTCAGCACCCACGCCTCCCTGAAAACAGGCAGCGGGTCGTATCCATGCTGATCGAAAAGCTGGGAATAGACCTCGATCTTGCCCGATACCGTGGGAAGCTTTGTGAGGTCCTGGGGCCGGAACCGCTTCCTGAAGGTCAAAAGCCCCATGCCCTTCAACTCCTGGTAGGTCATCTCCAGGTATTTCAACTGCTCGTTCAACGCGGCCTCACCGTGCTCCGGCATATACTCGGCGATACCCATGCGCTCTGCGATTCCCGCCTTGATTTCATCCAGTTCCCTGGCCTCGTACAGGGGCTCCACCACCGGCTGAAACACGGAGATCTGAGGTGACTTTGCATAGAGGTTCCTCGCGTTGAGCTCCTTCCGCTCAAGATAGGTCCTATCCGGCAGAACTATGTCGGCAAGGCATGCCATCTCATCCGGATATATATTGATATTCACCACAAACGGGACCTTTGCGAATGCCTTGGCCACGCGATTCGGGTTTGAAAAGGCAAACAGGCTCTGTTTGTAAACGATCAATGCCTTCAGGGCATAGGGGTCCTCGTTCAGGATGCCCTCGGCGATGGTGTGAATCAGTCCGTCCCCGGAAAGGGGATGGGGATTCAGCACAGGGAAATTCTCAGCCCCGTCGATCCTGAGATAGGTGTCCAGCTCCGGGGGCTCCTTTTTGGGCCGGTTCCTGACCACCCTGGGGGTGCGGGGAAAAAACATGCCTCCCACAACCTCGATGTTTCCGGTGATGGCGCAGAGGATATTCTCGGCGTGGACCAGGGAAAGGCCTTCCCGTCTCATGACATGAACGCCCCGTTTGTAGTGGGGAAGGCATGCGGGCTTGGTGGTGGCGAATTCCCGGGCGATCCTTTCGATGGTTTGCGCAGGGACGTCGCTTACGAGGGCAGCCCACTTTGGGGTTTTATCCCTCACCGACTCCGCCAGGCGGTCGAATCCGTACACGTTTTCTTCAACAAAGGCCTTGTCATAGAGCTCGTTGCGGATGATATAGTGGATCATGGCAAGGGCCACGGCAATGTCCGTGCCGGGACGGATGGGGATCCATTCCGCAGCCATGGCAGCGGTGGCGGATTGCCTGGGATCGAAGATCACCGCCTTGGCGCCATTCGCAATCCCCTCGGCAAACGGTCCGGCAAATACGTTTTTCGCCTTACCGGGCATATCCCAGCCAAATCCGAGGATATACCTGGTTTCACTCAGATCAGGGGCCAGATAGCGCTGCCCGAACACCCCCATATTGCCGATAACCCTGGCGCTGTTGCACTTGGTGTGATGGCATAGATCATTGGGACTCCCCAGGGCGCGCAGCAGGTCCTTGCCCACATGATATCCGAGCCATGCGATGCTCCGTGCACCGAACTGATCCCTGGCTGTGGTGAGTTCGGCCGCAATGGTATCCAGTGCCTCATCCCAGGAGATACGCTTCCATTTCGGGTCCACCCCAACACCCTTTTCGGGGTTGGTGCGTTTGAGGGGATATTTCAACCGGTCGGGATCATACAGGAGGCTGATTCCGGCATTCCCCTTGCCGCATAAACGGCCACGTCCATGTTGATCATCCGGATTCCCCTCCAGTTTGATCAGCCTTCCGTCCTTCACCGATGCGATCATCGCGCAATGGCTGGCACACATGCCACAGGTGGTGTACAGCGTTGCAATTCCGGATGCATCCTGCGAGGAAGATGCCCCTTCCTGAAGGGCTTGTGCAGGCAAGGGGATAAGGCCGAGGGTGCCCGCCCCTGCGCCCATGATTTGAAGAAATCTTCGCCGTGTCAATTCCACAATCGTATCCCCTTATCGATCTTCTCCACCGCCCCGGGTGGAGGGCTCATGTGCCTTATCACCCGGACTCCGCCGCCTCGTTGATAATACCGAGTTTTTTAAGGGTGATTGCCTTTTCAAGCCAATCCCTGGCTTGAGCGGAATCCCTGCTGATGTCAAGGGCCATGCGGAAATTTTTGACTGCCGTTTCATAGTAGCTGTCGGAAACCGAGAGCTTCCCGCGGGCCATGAAAAGATTGAACCGATACTCAGGCGTGACCGTTTGATCGGACCGCGCCCGGACGCGTGGAGACGATACGAGAATGAGTGAACACACAATGGAAATAACAAGGACGAGCCTGATCGTGTTGAGCCTATTGTTTCGTGTCATCGAATTTACCTGATCGAGCGTCATCGTCAATGATTCGGATGGTTACCCTGACCGGAACATGTCACGGATGACTATGTGTCAAAAAAATTCATCAGGGGGACCGCAGGGGTGCAACATCCCGGACAGCCCCCCTGATTCATCATAATCGTTGTTACGGCCTGTCCGGGGAATAGATATACTGGGGATCAAGATCCTGAACCTTCATCATATAATCCACGGGAAGTCTTTCCGCCTTCCAACCATTCTCCTCTTCCAGTCCGCCTAGAATATTGATCACGTCCTTATACCCGGCCTTGACCATCTCATCCGCTGCCTTTGCGCTCCTGCTTGAGGTGCCGCAATAAACGATGATGGTTTCATCGGGCTTTGCCAATTCTTTGACATATTTCATGAAGTCCTGATTTTTCACGAACTGGTATCTGTTCATGGGCGCCTTCATCATCTCACCCGGGGCATACTCAAACTCCTGACCCTTCAACATGAATTTCTCGGTCATGAACCAGTAGGGTATGTTATAGGCCCCCTTGATGTAACCCTGAAACTGGAATTCGGTCGGGGTCCTGACATCGATCACCTTTATTTTGGGGTCCTTCGCAAGCATCTCGGAGACCTCTTGAGCGCTCATATTTTCAGCAAGCTTCGCACTTGCCGCCCACACGACATCCATTGAGAAAGCTATGAGCATTATAACCACTGCCACAATCATCCATCGTCTTAAAGACCTCATGACATCCTCCTGTTTGTTTTAGGAACACTTCGATCCATGCACCCGGAAAAAATACAATCAATGCCCGAATACGCTGTCACATGCCCTTCCTACATATTCCCGCCCCCTCTCACATGGCGGTCAATATTTTTTATTCTATAATTGAAAGGGGTATAAGATTGGATAATTAATGAATTAATATATACTAATATAATCTTACATCCCTGTCAACCCCCATAGGACACAATATCAGATTGAACATAATGATTCTTTGGCGAATGGGCCCCACCAGTTCACGCACAGGGGTATTGCCGGAATGGCCCCTCTTAATGGCATTACCTTGACATATCAAAAAATATTGTTTAGGCTATACACATTGGGAGGTGTATAACTATGCGCACAAATATCGTCCTGGATGAAAAACTTGTTCAAACGGCATTCAAATACGCACATGTAAAAACCAAGAAGGATCTGATTACCTTGGCCTTGAAGGAATTCGTGGAAAACCACAGCCGATTGGATCTCCGTGATTTGCAAGGAGAGATTGAATTCAGCAAGGATTATGATCATAAAAAGCTGCGACAAGGAAAAATGTAATGGTCTTGGTTGATACATCTATTTTTATCGATTTCTTTAAAAAAATTAGAAACAAGGGCGTTGAAAAATTCAGTGACATCCTGTCCAGAAATATCCCTTATGGAATAAATACCTATATCTATCAAGAACTATTACAGGGAACTGCGTCAGAAAGGGACTATACATTATTAAAAAGGTACCTGGATACGCAAGTATTTTATGAATTACACAACGGAAGGGAATCATTTGCCGAGGCCGCCATGATATATTTTAAATGCAGGAGGGCGGGTTTTACCATACGCAGCACCATAGACTGTTTGATCGTACAGACCGCGGTGGAAAACAATGTGGCATTGCTGCACAACGATTCTGACTTCGATCGCATACAAGGGATCATCAATGGATTGACGATCTATTAATTAACCGATTACCAGTCTTTCCCCGAGAACGCGTGCCTGCGCAAGGCTCGCCGGCTTCTTCAGGACGTCGCCCTTACCACCTACCCCCGGCACCAGGACCTTGCCTACGAGATCCATCTCCAGATACGCAAGGCTCTTCTCAAAGAATACCACCACAGGCCCTGCCATCTCCGCACCCTCCTCTTCATACGGAACGGCTATGGCTGCACGCGTGCCCCGTATCCCGGCGTGATTTTCAGGACAGTTGAAGTACACGAACCGGTCAACAAATCCCTTCATCAATGCCGTTGGCCCATACCAGTAAACCGGCGTCCCGAAAACAAGTGCATCAGCCTCGATGATCCTCGGGTAGAGCGTATTCATGTCGTCCTGTTTGCTGCACCCCTTCCCCCTCCAGCAGGCATGACACCCGTCACACTCCTTGATCTCGAGGTCATCGAGGAAAAGGACCTCCGTCGCGGCCCCATGCGCTGCCGCACCTTCCAGAATCGTGGAAACCAGGATATGGGTGTTTCCGTTCCTGCGCGGACTCCCCACAACCCCGAGTATCTTCCTCATCCGATCCTCAGACATGTTCACATTGCCCCATCATGTAAGCATGAGTACCATTCGCAGCAACCCCATCGCCTGCAATTCTGAGAGCCTGGGACACCTTCCTGCATCAGTGACCATAGCAGGGAACATGAGTAAGGAACATGCCGTAAGACGAGCGCATACCGTTTTTTCAAGCCCTTATCACTCCATTGTGAGTATGTGTAGGCCCTTGTCTCCGTCCGCCACATAGACGTATTTATCATCAGCGGCGATCCCCCTGGCGGTCCCCGGGGTATCGAATCCGGCAATGAATCGCGGCGATGCCGGGCTGCTTATATCGAGCACCTGCACCCCTGCCTCGCAATCGGCTACAAAGGCACGATCCCCCATGATCGCAACCTCGCAGCTATTTCCCGGCGTATCATATGCACCGATAATTGCAGGGTTCTTCACATCATGAATGTCCACCACCTGCACGCCCGAGTCCCATGAGGCAATGTAGGCATATTCACCCTTTAAGGCAACCTTGTGTGGTCGCCCCGGTATCTTCAGCAGTCCCATCGGCCACGGGACCTCAGGTTTCTTTACATCCACGATCTGGAGGCCCTTATCCTTATCCGCAAGATACAGAAGGTCCCCGTGCAAGGAGATCCCACAGGTGTCACCAGGTGTTTCACATTCACCGACAAAGACGGGTGCCGCCGTATCCTTGACATCTATGATCTGCAGTCCCTTTTCGCTGTCCGCAATGTACGCATAATCATTCCGAAAGGCCACCCCGCATGCATAGCCGCCGGTTTTATGCTGCGTGATACCCTGTGGTGCCGAGGGGTTGGTCACATCCACGATCTGAATCCCCGCGCGGCAATCGGCTATGACCGCCGTATTCCCGGAAACGACCACGTCACAGGCGTACCCCGGGGTGTCATACGTGCCGGCAAGGCGAGGCAATGTGGGAGTCGAAACGTCGATAATCTGGAGCCCGCCATCACCATCCCCCACATAGGCATACGAGCCCATGATGGTTACCGAGCGGGCGTCTCCAGGGGTATCGTACCCCCCTACCCTGCGCAGTACGGCCGTTTTTTCACCTGAGGTTGATTCAGCCCGACATGCATAATGGAAGGAAACATACGAATAACATACGACGACCACAACTGGAAAAACGACAACTGACAAAGAGATTCTTCGTAACATGGCAGATACCCCTATTTAGTCCTTACGGCGTCTGAAATGTTCGGATAACCATAGAATGGGCTTCACGAATGGGCTTTCCTTACCAAAAAAATGATTTCCCTTGAGCAATCGCATTGGATTGTATTCAGCCTTAACACATTCTTAAAATATCTTGAGCGCCCAATGTCTTTCCCCGATTCTGACCAGTTCTCCGGAGGCCATCATCCTTTGCCGTCGCTTTTTGTCAAGCGCCAGAAAGAGCCTCTCCTCCAACTCATCCCGGGGCCTGTCCCTTACCGATCTCGTTTTAAAGGCGTTTCGAAAACTGCATAGCATAGCTGTATACTTGATGCGATTGTTCCGATAATATTCATCGAATCGCACCTTC
>JBLIRP010000112.1:0-10207 GCA_049472355.1 bacterium
GATGACGACGACGTATACGATCCTCCTAATGATTTTCATGTCTTTCCACCTCTCTTCATTTCATGATCAACGCCCCACGCCTGGTGTTAAATCATAACGCACAGGGGATACTCCTCGCAAGAATTCGTGCAACCATCAAACATCCTCACGGGATCCCCTCCGGCACCCAGGCAGGGAGTGGTCGATGCCCATCCGAGGGAAGGAAATGAATGTCCACATGTTCCATTATGATTACTATCTCAACGAAAAAAGTCAAGACAAGTCGGTGTCCGGCAATTCCAAGGGTACCCTTCAGGCCGGGAGCACGGGCAGATACAGTTGCGGAGTTTTTGCCGCCTTTTCCGTAGAGGCTTCCTGTAAATTTTTCTGTAGCCAGAGAAGCATCATAGTAGCTTCGCATGGCAAGCGTTTTGGGGCGAGTTTGTGACCCTTATGGAGGATTGCAGAGAGGAGCATAGAGGCTCCGCTGCGCTACGCCCTGGCAAGCTTAGTTGGAGCCTTGGGGTAACCGGTTGGGGTGCATAGAGGCTCCGCTACGCTCCGCCCTGGCAAGCTTGGTTTCACTCCCCCAGGGCCGCTTCTATTGCGCGCCACATGGACAGGCGTTTCTCATACCCCTCGCCCCCGGCGGAGATGTCAATCCTTCGCTCGGTCGGCGAGACCACCCGCATCCTTATCTGCATGCATCCCTCCGGGATGAGGTCCCCGGCACGGTCGGCCCACTCGATGAGTGATACCCCTTCGCCGAAGAGAAATTCCTCGTATCCGACCCCCATGATTTCTTCCTCGCAGGCAAGCCGATAAAAATCGAAATGGTATATGGGCAGCCTTCCCTGATATCGATTCATGAGAACAAAGGTGGGGCTGGTGATATACGCCCCTTTCGGCACCCCGAGTCCCCTGCAGATCCCCTGGATCATGCAGGTCTTCCCGGCGCCGAGTTCGCCGAAAAAGGCGACGATATCACCGGGCTGAAGATGCCTCGCGAGAAGTTCCCCCACGTTCCCGGTCTGTTCAGGGGACCGGCTCACTACCGCGCAACTGGTCGCCATTACCCCTCGGGTGTCAACAATTTAAAGTTGATGCGGATAATCCCCTCCTGAAGGGAAACCTCTGGAGAGGGTTCGAAACGCCATGAAAAGATATAGTGCAGCGCCTTTTCCTCCAATGCCGCCGACAACTTCTGAACGGGGATCGCCTTCACCACGATGCCCTTTTCGTCGACCCAGAATCGGATCTTGACGAGGCCTTCCTCCTCCCCCTGATAGGAGGGGAGGTCCTGCGGCTTGGAAATCCATTGGCGCGGCGGCCCCTCCCAGGTGATATCGGAGGGGGATGACGGCGCCTCCTCCTCGGGAAAGGCATCGGACAATGGCGCCTCCCCGGTGAGTGAATCGACGGCACGGGGAGGGGCGCCCTTGTCTCCCCTGTCCATGCGGGGAATCATCGAGGGCGCACGGCCGGCAGGTTCCGCACCGGCGAATTCCTCCGGCCATACCGCGGCATACTCCTGCTCGTCAGGAAGAAACGTGCGTTTTGGAATCGTGATGGCGGGAAGGGGATATCGGTCGGTCCTTTGTTCCCAATGCCGTGGGCCCATGGCATCAATGACCCGCTCGGTCACCACCCTGCCCGCATCGAGCACATCCGAAGAAACCGGTCCCGGTTCAGGGGTGGGCACCCCGCCCTGCGTCGGCGTATCCAATGCCTGTGCAACGCCCGGGGGGTATTCCTCGATCAGGGTCACCCGCGCAAGTCGTAAAGGCCCCTGCACCTGAGGCGGTTGCATCCTCGGCCACATGGTGATGATGAACGCGTGCAGCAGCACGGAGACCGCAATGGCATAAACAAGCCTTAAACGCATGCTCCCTGGTCACCCCTTCTGCTCCGGCTCCGGTTGCGTGGCAATGGCCATATTTTCGATTCCCGCCCTCTTCGCATAATCCATGACCTTCACCACCACCCCATGCCGCGCCATTTCATCCGCATGGATGATCAAAACCCGCTCAGCGGACTCCTTGGCCTTGGCCTCGAGCGCCGATTTCAATTCGGAAAGGCGCATCATGGTGTTATTGAGGTAGATGTGCCCCTCCTTGGTTATGTGCACCTCGAGCCTGTCTTGCGCCTTGACCACGTCCGAGGATGCCTTGGGCAGCTTCACCTGCAGACCGGGTGTGGATACAAAGCTCGTGGTGAGCATGAAGAATATCAGCATCAGGAGCACCACGTCGATCAGACTGACGATATTGATCTCGGGGAGTATGCGATTATTGTTGTCGGAAAAGTTCATCGCCTTCCTCCTGCCGACTGCTGGCGCAGCGGCGTGTGCTCTTCGAGTATATCCAGGAGCTCCATCGAGGTGCTCTCCATCTCCAGGATATATGCGTTCGCCTTCTTCAGGAAGTAGTTGTGCACCACCAGGGTGGGTATGGCGACGATCAGTCCTGCTGCAGTGGTAATCAATGCCTCGGAGATACCCGACGCCAGCGCGGTTGGATGTCCGACCCCCTGAAGGGAAATGACCTCGAACACCTTTATCATGCCGGTCACGGTCCCCAAAAGCCCGAGAAGGGGCGAGATGATGGCAATGGTGGCGAGCGGAGCCAGGTACTTATGCAGTTTATCCGCCTCCTTCTTCCCGGCGTGTTCAATAACCTCCTTGATCTGTTCCCGTGCATGGTCCCGTCTCAGGATCCCCGCCTCCATGATCCGCGCAATCGGCCATGCACTGTTAGAGCAGATGGCCAAGGCCTCCTGGGCCTTGCCCTCATTGAGCACCTTTTTCATCTTTGTGACAAACTCCGGCGGGTGCACCCTGACCCCTCTCAGGGAATAGAAACGCTCCAGGGCAATGGCCAGCGCAATCACTGAACAGGCGAGAATGGGAATCATGACAATCCCGCCCTTGATAAGGTAATCGATCATAGTCTCCCCCTTGTCGTGTGCCTTGTTATACGTGGTGTTAACGTAAAAACCCTCAAACGAAGCCGGCGGGAATACCCCGGCATCACCCTCTCTTTCCTATTTTTTCATGGCCTTGACCTTCTTGCCGGCCTGTTCCGCCCAGGTACCCCCCGGCGCGTCGATCGCAATCACCTGATTGTAGGCATTGAGGGCCTCCTGACGTTTTCCCTGCATCTCATAGATCTGGCCGATACGATAGTATGCCTTTGCCTGCCATTCCCCGCTCTCCGAATACAGGTAGACGATCTTCATAAGCTCCAGGACCGCGTTGTCAAAATCCTTGAGCAGGACGTAGGTCTCCGCCAGGTCATAGATGGAGCGAAGCCGGAGGGTGCTGTCCTTGGCATTTCCCGCCTTGGTGAAGTGCTCCTTGCTCAGCTCATACTCACCCAATTCGGACTGGATCCTGCCGAGGGCATAGTGGGCCCTTGGAACGACATGACTTTCGGGAAATTCATCCAGAACCGTCCGGTACATGTCCCGGGCCTTCTTCGTTTCGCCCATGGCGTGCAGGATATCGCCCTTGGCCAGGTAGGCCTCCGCCGCCTTTCCTTTGGCGTGGGGCTGGGCGATGACCTGATCGAGGCTTTCCAGTGCCTTGGCATGATCACCTTCCGATGCATGCAGCCTCCCCAGGGCAAGGTAGGCATCGGATGCGATCTCCGCGTCCGGATATCTGAGCAGAATCGTCTTGAGCGTGCCGATGGCCATACGGACATCGCCGGTCTCCTGGTAGATCTGCGCCATCTTCTGCAGGGAAAGGGCAGACCATTTCCCCCTGGGGAAGTGGTTTATCAGCCGCTGATACACCTTGAGCGTTTGCGGCCATTCCTTGCGCGCCTCATAGGTCGTGGCCAGGCGAAAGAGGATGGTTTCTGAAAGGGGGTCCTGCCGGTACCGGTCCCAAAATTCCTCCGCATTTCTGATATACCCCTCCACATCCCCGAGTTGGTCAAGGCAGAGGATGATCCCGTACTTTGCCTCCTTTACCGAATCGGAGCGCGGGAAGGCATCGATGACATCCCGATACGTACGGATGGCCTCCTGGTAGTCACCCAGATTGTACAGGCTGTCCCCCATCTTTACCATGGCCATGGGGACAAACGGGGTATCCGGGTGATGTTCGATGATGCCCCGGAACTCGTTAAGGGCATCCCTGTACCTGCCCATCATGAAATAGATCCACCCTGCCCTATACCGTGCCTCCGCACCGAGCGGGCTTTCCGGATATTCGGCGGTGAGCCGGTTCACGAAGGCGATTGCATTGCGTTGATCCTCGAGACGCGCCATCACCAGCACCATGCGGTAGTAAACCTTGTCCATGGCCGGATAGGAGGGATACTCCCGGATGATACGCTCCAGTGTCTTTTGCGATTCCTTGAACGCCCCTTGGTTATATTGACATTCGGACAAACGAAAGAGCGCCTCGGGTCTCTTCTCCCCGTGCGGATACTCCTTGATAAACCGCTTGAATTCGCCCTCCGCCCGGGGCCACTCCTCCTGGCTGTAAAAGACCCAGGCAAGCCCGAACCTGGCCTGCTCCTTGACATCCGCCTGGGGCATATCGAGCACCATCCGATAATCGCCCGCCGCCTTCTCGTATTCCCCCCGCTCAAAATAGGTATTCCCGCGCCAGTAGAACACCTGATCCCGCATCGCGGAATCCTTAAAAAATTCCATATAGGCCGAAAACGCCTTTATGGCAAGGGAATACTCCTCCTGCCGATAGTAGGTCTGACCGAGCCTGAAGAGCGCCAACTGGGACAGATCGGGGATGTCGAGGTATTCAGCGGCCTCACGATAGTAGGGGACGGCATCGGCAAATCGCCCCATATTGTAAAGGGACTCTGCGATCATGAGCACCCCGATCGGTCTCATCTCCCCTCTGGGAAACTGTTGTGTCATGCGGAGCCAGACGGTAATGGCCCGTTCATGCTCCGAAAGGCGAAAGAGGCACCACCCCTGCCTGAACAAGGCCCTTTCTGCGAGGTGATGTTCCGGGAACCGGTCCGCGGTTTCCCCGAATAAGGCCGCAGCTTCGGTGAAATCCTGAAGCGAAAAAAGGATGATGCCCCGCAAATAAAGGATGTCGGGAAGGAGTGCACTGTCCTTGAAGCGGTCCTCAAAATCGGGCAGGAGGTCGTGCGCCTCCTGATACCTTTGCTGGGCATACAGGGACCATGAGAGTCCGTATAGGGCCATGGGGACCCGCGGATGTTCCGGAAATGTCGTGAGAAACCATTGATATGCAGCCCGGGCGCCCTCGATATCCCCTGCCTGAAAAAGGGACTCCGCCTTCCAGAACGAGGCCTCCGAGATGAGGGGACTTGGCGCGTACGTGTGAATAAACAGATCGTACTCCTGTGCCGCATCCTTGTATGATCCCATCGCATAGAGGACGTTTGCGAGCAGAAATTGCGCCTTTTCACGAACAGGGCTCTGGTAATAACCAAACAAAAGCGCCCTGAAAAGCCGGACCGCCTCTTCATGGTCCCCCTGCCGATCCATGATCCACCCGAGGGAATAGAACGCATAATCGGCAAACTCCGACCGCGGCTTGTGCTCGGTGATATACCGGTAATAGAACGAGGCCACATCCCAGTCGCCGGTCTGAAAGGCCGCCTCCGCCGCCCAATAGTATGCCTTGCCGAGATAGGGGGATTCCGGATACCGGGTGCCCAACTCCAGGAAGAGATGAAATGCCTCCTTGTAGGCACCCTGTTGATATTTGAACCGCCCCAGGTCGTAGTACCCCTTGTCTCCCAGGATGGTATGGGAAAATAATTTTTCTATGGGTGAGCCGAATATACAACAGGACGAAGGGGTATCGGGGGCAACCGCCTTCTTGTCAGCCGCCGGTGCGAGCGTCTCCTCGTGCCTCGCCTTCTCATCGGGGATATCCTTTATCCCGGTGACCTTCTCCGGGGGGAGGATTTCCTTTCGTTCCTCCTTTAATTTGAGCACGGAGCGACCGAGCACGATAACCTCCGGCAGTTGGAGAATATCCTCGGCACAGGTTACGGTCCGGGCACCGGCAAGCATGACCGCCGCCATACCCATGCAGGTGAAGGCACATGCCAGGATGCGACACCATTTACGGCAATGGCGCATTCTGCTCTCCCCCGCCTGTTGAGGAATTCCTGTGTCCTTGAACGCTGCCGGCACCCCTCGTGAGGACATCTATCCGTTCCTGTGCGGATTGCGTAAGCGCCTGTGTCCCATCCTTCATCGCCGCTACCCGGGTATATAAGCCAAGCGCCATCTCCCTGTCCCCCTTCTGCTCATAGAGGTTTCCAAGCCGGAACCCGGCCATTTGCATCCACGGCTGCTCTACGGCACCCTTGTCCATCATCGACCGCAGTATCATGACGCCCTTTTCATGATCACCGATCAAAAGAAGGGCTTCGGCGCGTCGATACCCGGCCTCCGCAGCAATCGACGGCTCACGTGCCTGTTCCGCCTTCGCATAGACAAGGGCCGCCTGCTCCATTCTCCCTTCCCGATAGTGGATATTCCCCAGATGGAGGGCGGACCGCGCAGCCAGCCCTTCCTCGACGGCATGCTGCATACTCTCTTCCAGGCACTGCCGGGCCATATCGGTCTTGTTGAGGTGCAGGTAACACAGCCCCAACTGATACGTTGCCTCGGGTATGACAGGATGCTGCGGGTACCGCTTCCTGAGCAGCGCAAGACGCTTTACCCCCTCCTCATACCGCTGATGCTCGCACAAGAGATGACCCAGGTGCAGGGAAACCTCGGGGATCCGGGGATCGTCGGCCGAGGCGACTGCAAGGAAGTACCTGAAACGCTCGATTGCCTCATCGTCACGGTCCAGCCGGGACAGGGCAACCCCCTGCTTGACGACCACCTGATCACGGGAATCGGGATTCAGTTTCACGTACGCGGAATAGTGCTCGAGCGCAGCCGTGTAGTCTCCCTGTTCAAACAGGGCATCCCCCAATTGTTGATGAATCTGGGGGAGAAGGGCCGGGGGAGGACCTCGATCCAGGAGCCCTTGAAACTGCCCGGCTGCCTCCGCATAGCGTCCGAGTTCCATAAGGCACCAAGCAATTCCGTACAGGGCCTGCGGGATGAACTCGTGTTCCGGTGCCTCCTTGACATAGGTCCGGTATGCCGCCAATGCCTCAGGGTAGCGCTTCATTTGATAGAGGGACTCGGCAATCCAGAAACGCGCATCCAGTGCATGATCAGCGTCGGGGTCCTCCATGAGGAACCGCTGGTAATCGGAAAGTGCGGCGGCAAATTCACCCCGGACAAAACGCACACCGGCGCAGCGAAACCGGGCCAGCGACGACACCTGATGCCCCGGGTATGCCTGGAGGATCTTCTGATAGGCCTCTTCCGCCAGGGCATGCCTCTTCTGTGCCCGATACGCCTCGCCCAACCTGAACCATGCATAGGGGACCTTCCGGCTTTCAGGATACAGGTCGATGAATTTCCTGAACTGATCGATGGCGAGATCCAGAAACCCATTCCGGTACGCACCGAGTGCCAGGGTGTACAGGCTGTCCTCGGGGGTGATTTGAGGGGAAAGCGGGCGCGGGCACACCATCCCAAGGAGAAGCACGCAGGCGCCTATGGCCGTAATTGTCCGAAATCCCCGCCACGGTTCAGACAAACGGGGGAACAACCGCACCTTCACGCAGTAGAGAGTGAACATGGGTTGATTGTATATCCGGCCTCATCCTTTTGCAAGAAAGGGTTTTGTATTGACGAGGGTTCAAAAATATGCTAAATAAAAAATATAGAAATCATTTTGTTCTATAATTAATCCCTTGTCTGCCGAGCGGATCAAGGATGCAGTGGCAGATAGGGCATGCGACATTCAATGTAAAATGTGAGGGTTCCATGCCAATATATGAATTTCTTTGCCCTGAGTGCAATCGTATCTTCAGTTTTTTCTCCAAGTCGTTGAAGGAGACACGCATCCCTCACTGCCCGCGGTGTAAATCCGACCATATGATCAGGCAGATCTCCCTGGTGTCTCCGCTGCGTACCAAGAAAGGAAGACACAACGTGGCGGATTCCGCTTCAGATGCGGAAGGCGATGTACCGCGTTCGCACGATCCCGAAGAGGATGCAAAAATGGAGAAGGCCATGAAGGTGCTGGAAAGGGAGATGGCAGGGATGGACGAGGAGAATCCAAACCCCCGCCAATTGGGCAGGCTCATGCGAAGGATGTCGGAGATGACCGGCGAACCCATGCCCGAGGAATTACACGAGGCGGTCAAGAGACTCGAGGCGGGTGAAGACCCCGAAAAGATAGAGGAGGAGATGGGAGACCTGTTCGGTGAAGGAGAATATGGTGACGATTCGGGGTATGGCTGCGGCCCCACCAGAGATCCCGGGCTCTATGATCTGTAACCGCTGAGCAATCCCGAAGGTTTTCCTTAGCCTCAAGGGTAACAAATCAAAGGTGCGAATCAAAAAAAGGTATACAGAACCTCGCCACCAAGGTCATAAAAAAGCCGCCACAAATCTTTCAAGCAAACGCTATCCTTATGTGGCGGCCATTGTTATCGCCTCGTAAAAAGACCTTATGGAATCGATGGTCAAAGGGGGGTCGTTCCCCTGGTCCTATTTTACGATGATCCTTGCATTCTGGGTCCCGAACGTATTGGGGACCCTCTGAGCGCTCTTGGGGTCATCGCGCCATTCGCCATCCACAAAAAATCTATAGTCGTATACGCCTGGTTTGAGACTAAGGGAGGTTGTCCATTCTCCATTATTGGTTTTCATCAAACGGGTCGAATCGGTCTTCCAATTATTAAAATCGCCTGCAAGGGACACCTGATGGGCCTCCGGGGCATAATAGGAAAACTGGATCGATCTGGTCAATGGCTTGTCAGCGGGTTTTGTCGATGATTTTTGAACCGGCTTTGCTGTGGAATAACTTCCTGATTTGGGAGTAGCGTTGCCCGCTGTTTTGTTCATCGACATGCTCTGGCTTTTTGCAGCCTTGGTGGTGGTTTTAGGTTTGGTAGCCATCGTACCCCCCTTTTAAAAGGTTAGCGTAATACAATTAACGAAAACAGACCGGTGAACGATACACCCTCAAACGTTCAGAGCATATAGAAAAACCTGAAAAAAATCAAGTACGCGGTTCATCATTTCAATCAAAAAGCACCACGTACGCCAAGCCCTTTTTTGTAACCGCAGACCTTCTAAATTGTTTTTATGTAATTAAGATCCCTGATCTGTTTGCACCCGCGGATCGCTTAAAAAGCCGGGGCTGTGTGTGGCCGTAGGCTATATATAATTTTGATCCGGCTAACGTGCTGAACTCATTTGTGGCCGAAGGCCACTCATATTGCTATTTTGAACGATCCGGTCAAGGGTCCGAACCCGTTTGTGGCCTGAGGCCGTTCATATTGTTAATAAGGATGGAGGACACGGGATTTGAACCCGTGACTTCTGCCTTGCGAAGGCAGCGCTCTCCCGCTGAGCTAGTCCCCCATATGCACTTACGCGGATATTTCAAAAATTCTTCGACTATTATTAATAACATGGTTTCCATGCTGCGTCAATGCACATCCGTCCCCTTCCCTTCCCACAACGTAAATTGGAGGCTGCCTGCTGAAGAGTCGGAAACATTCCCTGCCCTGCGCTTCATCCTATCCGATTCAGGGGGACATCTTTCAAAATGTCGTCAGATGTGGTACACTTTGTTTTACAAATCAACGAATTTATGTGAATTTCCAAACCGCTGTGGGTGTTCCCCCACAGTTGATAAAGTGCGGGCATATGTCCTCTCAGATACATAGAGATCCCCCTCCACACGGTATGATTGTCTGTCCACGGTGCAGCAGGAGCCTTGACGGCAAGGATATCAATTTCTGTCCCTCCTGCGGAACCAGGGTATCCGATGGTCAGCAGATGGATTCCCCCTCTTTTTCCCCCTCTCCGGACAGGGGAGACTCTCATCCGGATACACAACCGGCCAGTGCCGGATTCTGGATCAGGATGCTCGCATTCTGGCTGGATGCACTGGTCATTCTCTCAATCGCCATTATCATTGGAAGCCTTACCTATTCGACCTTTATCGGAAAGGCGCTCTTTCCCAACCGGGATAAGGCGTGCCTCTTTTTCACCATCCTGTTCATCATGTACCACGCCCTCTTCCTGGGCAGGTTCAGGACAACCCCGGGTAAGCGTTTTTTCGGGCTTGCCGTTTCGCCGATGAACCCTTCCCGTTGGTTCGGTTATTCAGACGCCTTTCTCA
>JBLIRP010000113.1:0-10083 GCA_049472355.1 bacterium
GATCGTTTCCCATGTCACCTCAATCGATCCCTCAGCCGGGATGATCGGTGTCTTGAAGGAAAAGACGGCAGAACAGGGGATCACCAATGTCCATTGTGTACTGAAACGCTGGGAGGAGGTCGACATCACGAGGGATCTGTACCCGCCCTATGATGTGGTGCTTGCCTCCCTGTCACTCGGTATGTACGATATCAAGGAATCCATACAAAAGATGCTCGACGCCACATCACGGTTCGTCTATCTTTTCTGGTTTGCAGGGGAACCGTCATGGGATGTGCATGCGCGCGCCCTCATCCCCCTGCTTCACGGGACCGATTTCCAACCCATGCCCCGGTGTGACGTACTTTTTAACGTCTTATATCAGATGGGGATCTATCCTCATGTAGAGGTTTATCCTTACCAGCATCTCAATGTATTTGCCTCCAAGGAAGAGGCGGTAACGTATTTTGCCCACCGATTCGGTGCCTCTACAAAAAGACAAAGGGAGATCCTGGGAGAGTATTTGGCTGGGATTCTTCAGAACGAAAGGGGATTCCTTGTCCTTCGCTCCCCTGCTACCTGTTTGAAGATGTGGTGGGAGCGGTCCATAATCGAGCGCCAAGCACTTCCTTCAAGGAGGTGTGATACGAAACGTGGGGCATATGCCGGTTCCGGGGCAGGGCATTTTCAATAAAGCACCTCCCACCGGCTGGTATCGGCCACAGGAGCCCTCCCACATGGTCGATGATCCTCTCATTGGGGTCCCGATCCCCAAGTCCGGAGATGAATACCCCCTGCAACGAAGATGGTCTCAAATCCTTGAGGTGAATACTGACGGATTGTTCGTCGATATCCGGGACGAATTCCAATTCCCTCCACACAATCCTCCTCTCCTCCACCACCTCCTCGACGTCGTATTCCTGGGTGAGGTATTGGGCATTGAGGGGATTGATTTGTCCGGGGAAATAGACCTTCATAACGATTCTATGGACGTTGGGATCGAATTCCTGGGAGAGGGCGATTTTTGACTGCCAAAGCCCGTAAGGGAAGTCTCCCCAGGGGGGGAACAGGGCCAGATCAGCCAATGCCAATGCATTACAATCCTCAAAGGATGCATAGGTCTCGGGATCATCGACATAATCATCGAGATCTACGGGCGCTGTATCGTATACCAGGAGCTGAAGGGTGATAGATCCCTTGCCGGTTTTAGTGAGAAGGTCACGGGAGGTAGCGGTATCCTGCGCACGGGCATGAGACAGAAAAAGGGGAATCATGATTGCCGTAAACGCGACAATCATCCACCAGGGCATGGCCCATTTCTTTCTCACGGGCTTCCCCTCAAAGCAGCGGCAATGTACAAACAAGGAACTCAATCCTCCCTTCATAAAGGACTATATATCTCCTCCATGTCTGAATCAATCACACTACCCCTTTATTAATCTATCGTCATAAACAATCCTCAACCTGGAGAACGGCCGTGCATCCCGCATGCAGACAGACCTGGAGACCTGCGGCGAAAAGGTCTCCGGGGTCTATTGCTCAGATGAGCGGAAGGAGTGCGGTGAGCCCGGTGAGGGTCGGAATGGTGGGTGCGGTGGTCGACAGCCGGGTCAATGTCTTTGTCTGTGTGGGTCCGGTCAATCCGGAGAGGAGCGGGAGGAGTGCAAGCGCGGTTAGGCCCAGCGCCGGGGTTGCCACGGTGGGTGCGACGGCCGTTACCGGTGCTACCGGTGCCACCGGGCTGAGGGGCAAGACCGTGACCTGAATCACGGAGAGCGTGGGATTAAAGAATATGGTCACCGTGGCTGCGGCCTGTCTGAGTGCGGGTGCGGGCATACGCACGGGAGAAAGCAGTGAAAGGGACGTCCTTGGAGGAAGGGGGGGCGCAATAAAGGGACCCAGAACCGGCAGTCGGGGGAACATGCCCAGGAAGGGGAGAAAGGGATACGGGGAAAACAGGGGGGAGAAAAAGGGGTTGGGCGCTCTGTACCAAGGGGGGATCTGCGCACGCCCTGGACGGCCTACCGAGAGAACCAGGGCGGCAAGGAGTAGTATGAGAAGATATCGTTTCATGGGCTGACCTCCTTTACATATTGTTTCTTAGATCAAGGCAATCAACCGAATTTTTGCCTTAAGAACCTTCATCGTTCATGTCAATCGTACGATCAAGTGCGTTATGTTTACATACACGCCTAAATCGGTAAATTGAACGTGGTCACCAGGGTGCTTGTACAGCAGTTGTTCTCCTTTCAGTCGCTGCGTCTCCTTGTTTCAGTTACAGGGGGCTGGACAGAGCCGTTTTGCCTCCTGCAACAAAACAAGGACATCCTGATTAGACGGTTCGATGCGCAGGGCCTCCCGCAGATGATCCACCGCCCCCCTGTAATCCTGGAGTGCAAACAGGGCAAGCCCCAGGTTGAAGTGGACCTTCGGATTTTCGTAATCAAGTTCCTCCGCCCTCCTCCATATACTGATTGCAGCATCGTAATCCTTTCTTTCATAATTGGCGGTGCCCAGGTTTATGAGTGCCTCAACATGATCGGGCCGGGCGGCAAGCAGTGTTTCCCAGACTGCAATGGCCTTATCAATATTGTTTTGTCGCAGGTATGCAGTGCCGATATGGAGATACGGCTCTTCGAGGGTGGGGTCCAATGCCAGGGCGCGTTCCCACAGTGAAATGGCCTGTGCATAGTCGGCATCCTGAAATCGGGCCGTTGCCATATTCAGGAGAGGGACGGGATCTGCCGGATCGATGGTGTATGCCCTTTCCCATGCTGCAATCGCCTCCCGGAGCAGGCCCCTATCGAAGAGGGCCTGTCCCAGCTTCAGAAACGCCTGTGTATGCCGGGGATCCAGCTCAACGGCGTGCCGCCACAAGGCGAGGGCCTCGTGCGGCCTGTTGAGCCCCGAGGATGCCTGGCCGAGATAAAAGTAGAGGTCCGCCGATGCCGGACCCTTGGTGATCGCGGTTTCCAGCGCTCGCTGCGCCGCATTGTAATCGCCTTGCGCGAGATAAAGGATTCCCCGGTGCGTCCATGCCCCCTGATGCCCGGGCGCCATTTCAACGGCCTTCGTATAGGCATTGGCCGCGGCGGCATACTCCGCGCGGTGGAGATGGACGGTACCCAGATTGATGATCGCCTCGATATAATCGGGTTTTATTCGGACTGCCGCGGAAAACTCCTCCTCGGCCTGATTGTATAATCCCTTCTCCATGAAGATGCTTCCGCGATTGTTATGTGCCTCTGCGCTGTTCGGATCGATGGAGAGGGATTTCTCGAACTCCCGAAGGGCATCATCCCCCCGCCCCAGTCGGTGGAAGAGCACCCCAAGGTTATTGTGGGCCTGCAGATGGTTCGGGTCCAGTTCGATGGCCTTTCGGAGAAAGCCGGCAGCCTCGTCATAGTTTTTCCGGTCAAGGGAAAGCTGCCCGAGTTGATTGAGGGCATCGACGTACCGGGGATCCAGTGCAAGCGACCTCTGTGCAGCATGGATGGATTTATCGAGATCCCCCTTTTGCCGGTGCACGACACTCAGATTGTAATACACCTCCGCATATTCGGCCTGCGCAAGCGCCAGTTCGAATTCCTCCAGGGCCTTGTCCGGGTCGCCCTTTTTGTGATAGATCACCCCAAGGTGGTTGTGGACATCCAAATAGTTGGGTGAGACGGCAAGGAGCCTTCTGAACGTCCTTTCAGCCTCGTCGAGATTGCCGCTTTTTTCCTCAATCGATGCGAGGTAGAACAGCGCCGAGGCATTGTCCGGGTTGACGGAGAGTATTGTCTGGAACTCCCGGCGTGCGCGGTCATACAGACCGAGATAGATATAGGAAACCCCCCGATCGATCCCCTCCAGAAGCGCGATCATGTCCTTGGGATCAGGCCGCCCCTCTGTTTCCCCGGCCCCGGACCACACGTATCCGAGGCTCTCCATGCGTTTTCGCACCTGGTCGTCCAGATTCACCTGCGCTGAGCGGCCGGGCCCCAGTGCCGTCTTCAATGCCTCAAGCCTTTCCCGCCAGGGACCTGCATCCTGGGGATAGAGGTTGGTGCCCTCCTTCGGATCATGTGCGAGATTATAGACCTCGGGCCGCGGTGCACTGACGAATTTCCACTCCGGTGTCCTGATCCCTTCGATCCTGCTCCATCCGAAATTTTCCTCCGGATAGAGGGACTCCAGCAGGATCTCACGATCGAATGAATGCCCGTTCCCCGTCATCAGCGGGAGAAGGCTTTTCCCCGGGAGCGTCTTTGTGGAAGCGCCCTTCAACGGTATGCCGAAAAGGTCCAGGACCGTGGGGAGGATATCGAGGGTGGAGACCATCTCATCGATCCTGCCCGCAGGGATGGTCCCCAACGGGTCATGGATAATGAGCGGGACATGCATGGTGGTGTCATAGACGAAAATGGCATGGGTTGGTTCACCGTGCTCACCGAGTCCCTCGCCATGGTCCGAGGTGAGAATGACGGCCGTTTTGTCCATGAGACCCAGACGCTCCATGCCGAGGAACAGGTCACCGATGCAGTGATCGGTGTAGGCAATCTCGCCGTCGTACAGGTGGCCCTTGTACTGCTCCCTGAACGGACTCGGGGGCAGGTACACGGCATGGGGATCGAAGTAATGGAGCCAGAGAAAAAAGGGACCCTCCCGTAGGGCGGAAAGCCAGTCCAACCCGGCCCTGGTCACCTCCTCCCCGCGCCGTTCGTTCTCCAGAAGGATTGCGGCGGCCCCCTCTTTGGGAAGGGAGTCTTCGTAGAAGTCGAATCCCTGGTCAAGGCCAAAGAGTGAATCCAACACAAAGGCGCCGATGCAGGCCCCGGTGTGAAGCCCGTGGTCCTTCATGACCTCCGCCATGGTGAGCACCTCGGGATCGAGGAGGTAGTTTCCGTTGTTTCGAACCCCGTGCTGGAGCGGATACAGGCCCGTCAGGATGGTGACATGGGAGGGAAGGGTAATGGGCACCGGGGTGAATGCCCGGGTAAAGAGGACCCCCTTTGATGAGAGGCGGTCGATCGCAGGGGTGTTGGCGTCCCTATACCCATAGCAGCCCAGATGGTCCGCCCTGAGGGTGTCTATGGTGATGAGAAGAAGATTGCGTCGAGGCCCCTTCGCTGCGGTGCCCAGCGCGTACGCCGGGCCCGTGGAAGCGGTTATTGCCATAACCGCAGCGAGGATGAGAAAAAAGAGCCGTTTCATTCCCAATCGTTCCTGATTATAAATGATTTCTGCTTGAATCAGTTCGGCTGTTTCCCCTGATCGAGAACAAGGAAAACACACCCCGCAATTGCTGCCGTTCCTCGGGGGCCTGATCGTCTGCATGGTCTGTCACTGTCCTCATATGTCCTGATAGGGACAAAAAGGCCTGTCCGCCGCGGTTATTGCACATGTTTGACAGAGGACAGGCCTGTTCCGAGCCGTATTCAGTCTGTTATAAGACCGGCGGATTGAGATTCAGGTTAAAGATCCCCTCATCGATCACCGGGGTAGCAGTCCCCAACACCGTATAAAAACCGGTCATGGTGGTGGGTGATAGCAAAATACCGGTCAGCACGCAATCATATCCCGTCCCCACAAAACCCTCCAGGGTAATGGTATCATTGATTATAGCACCACTTACTTCGAAGGGAATACTGGCGTAGCGGCTCCCCTGCAAAACAGCGGTCCCGGCAAGAATCCCCAGTAGGGGGTCTTCCGCAAGATTGAGCAGCATGGGCCCCGAATTCCAGAGCACGGGAAAGGCAATATAGGTGCTCTGCCATGAACCGGTCCAGCTTCCCGCCTGGGCAGCGGTCCTGGTGGGGGCAACAACTGCCGCCAGGGGAGCGCTGGCCAACGTGGATGAGGCGAGGGTTATGGGAGGAATGACTCCCGAACGCAGGCCGCCGGTCAGTTGCGGGAATATCCCCAGGGTGCTCGGCAGACCGAGGCCAATGCCGCCAAAGCCAAAGAGGGGATTATAGTTAAATGGCGCCGGGGAAAACGTGCCCAGGGTGTTCCCAAATCCGAAACCTCCCCATCCATACAGGCCAAGGGCGGATAGGGGAGTGTTGAGCGCGCTCGATCGTATCCCGAATCCGGGGAGAAACACATACGGGTTGTACAATCCTCCATAGCCGACCGCCGGATTGGGGGGACTGATGGTGAAGCCCGAGTATTGAGATGCCACCGGAGAGCACAGGATCAGCGCCGCACATAAAAGGAAAACAACACCTTTAAGAATAGACAGCTTCCTTGTCATGACGGAATACCCTTTCTCCTTATATCTTCTCGTGGTTAATGTCGTCCTGCCAGGGTTCTCCTCTTGTAGGTATAATGGTTATATTGCCACCTGTTCCCTATGCCCTGTTGCAACTGCTTCGTGTATGAACAACCTCCTTTACAGAAAGAGATTCTGGAGCAGGGCAAACAGGAGCGGGTTTTCGGTGCTGAGTGCCCCCTCATACAGTGCGCTTGTATAGACCGTTGCCAGCAGCGACAATAGGGGCGGAGGAGAGGCAGGGGCAGCAGTCAGCGTTGGGGCCGCCACCGTCGGGTTGATGACGCTGACGGTCCCCGCTGTAGGATTGGTGACGATAATGGTCGCCGCGCCAATCCGGGGGAAGGCGGAGAGGCTCGGTGGGCTGTAATAAGGGAGTGCAGGATAGCTCAGAGGGAATAACCGGGAAACAGGTGCAACAGGGGGAAATGCTCCGAAGGGATATCCGAAGGCGCCGAACCCCCAAAATGGATAGAGATAGGGAACCTGGGCAGTCCCTTCCGTTGCAAGCCCACAGACCATGAAAACCATTGCGATGCAGATCAGGGTGATGACGATGCCATTGACTGTTTTCATAAACACAACCTCCATTATTCAAGCCTGTCAAGTTATATGCCGGTTATGCCTTGTGGGGTAGCGGCTCATTTTCAATGAACCAGGCCCCCAGGCAGCATGGAAACAATTAGTTACATTAACGAAGCTCGCGTGAATAGAGTCATCCCTCCAGGGTGAAGATGAGGATGAGAAACACAAGGGTGCTCGGGGTGAGATTGAGCGTGCCGAGCGGCGCATAAGCGGAAACGGTTGGGGTCGTTTGCGGCACGACCACAAGCGTAGCCGCGGCGCCCCTTGAAAGCGTCGGCAGACTGGCCAGGGCCGGATTTACTAATGGATTCATGAATGGTGAAGCAATAATGGGGAATGAGGGGTACGCGGGAAGAAAAGGGGCATAGGGTGAGGCGAAAAAACCGTTTTGTGAATACAGCGGTGAAAAGGGAAAATAGAACGGTGGCACCAGTTGCGTATGTGCCGCCATAGCAAAGAGAAAGATGGAGAGCATCAGGATGCACCCGCCCACAAAGATACGAGTAGAACAATTTCGCCTCATACTTTTTTCCTTCCTCCCAAAAAGGTACCGTATGTCAACTCGACCGCTCACCATGACAATGAAACACCCTCACCCCAGTCGGTAATGGATGATAGTGGGAACCTCGTTATGCATGGTTGAGCGGCGCTCCGTTTCTTTCAATGCAACGTGAAATAGAGAAGCAGAAGGACAAGGGTGCTTGGTGTAAGGCTCAGCGTTCCCAGCGGGGCGGAACTCGTCACGGTATTCGTGCTTGCCGGTATGGTGATAATGGTGACCGCATTCGATGTCCTCGGCAGTGTCAATGATGGAAAAGGCCTGATGGGCGCTGAGAGCGGATACGGCGGGATATACATCGGGAATGGTGCGAACCACGGGGCATATCCTGCATAAGGTGTATAGAGCGCGGAGGTCGTGAAATAGGGAAACGGAGCTAGGGGGGGCAGGGGTAATGTCTGGGCCGAACACACACCTGAAAGGCAGATGAAGAAAAACAGGGCTGCAACGACCATTGCCAGCCGGGAACGAGAGTGAAGCATGGTGCAAACCTCCTTGTGTTATAAAATTGTCCTGAAACACTACTCCAACCTAAACGGGGATTTTAGTTTGGAGATAACCAAGAAATGTTGGGATTTTTAATGTAATGAATCGGTATAAAAAAATTGTCCTAAAATAATTAGATAATTATATATGCATAAATAGTAAGACTTTTCAAGGTCGTGTCCTTGTCGTAACTGTGAGAATCGCTTGAGAATATTCTCAAGCAGTTCATACGCCTGATTTGACTATTTTTTAACCCATAGGTTTTGGGGTTGGTCCGCAATGCTTTTTTTGCTGTTCAAGCGAAACCTATTTATACAAAAATCGTCCATAAAAAATATGAGCAAATATCATGCCAAATGAATATTTTTGTAATGTTTTTTGATATAAATTTATTGACCCATGAAATATATTTTATTTATTATCTGCTTTTTATATGATTTTTTTGTGTTTTGAGGGAAGGGCGCTATATTATTTTCAGAAAAATATTTAATTTATTATTTTAAATATATTCTTTTTGTATATTTTGTTGATAAATGCCCATACAATATATGTAATTTTTTGCCACATTTCCCTGTTTTTGCCTTTAATAATTTGCTTTAATTGAGATTACCATGAATGAAAGAGTTTTCACATAGTGTGAGCGAAATATGTCGGGTAGGTTTCTTGCCTGAGGGTTATGATTGATCGATGATCGTCCGGGGAAGGAGTGATCAGCAGTGCGCCGTGCACTGGAGCCATTGTGAATAATAGGTATTTAAGGCAATTTCCACATTTCTCAGCGAGTCTTCAACCATGTGGCGAAAATCCTTATCGATTGACTGATACTCCCTGCGCAATTCCTTAAGGAATCGATCCTTCGCCGCCTTGAGCTCTCGTATCGTTTTATCCATGTCGAATGACACACAGGTGGTGCGAATCTTCTCTCCATACAGATCCTTCACCGAACGCGCGTGAATCTTGAAATTGTCCACCGCCAGTATCTCCTGGGTGATCTTAAAAAAGTGGTGTCCCCAAATAGCCATCCTGACCGCCTCAGGAAACATCCTTCGCTCGATCAATAAGGCCTTCATGAGAAACCGCATGTAGGAGAGGCCATATGGGGTGAAGGTTTGTCTCAGAAGGGACCTCAAAAAGATGACAAGCTCTTCGCACCTGACGCGGCGGGAGGAGTTCTGATGGGGCTTCAAATTGTGGAGCAGGGTAAGGCAGCGCTCGAAATAGGATTTGTAGGAATAGATGTCTGAGATGATATCCTTATATCCACTGATAAGGGTATCATGGTTCATTTTGGGTTCGAAATTGCAGTGCAGGTCGTGGGTATTGTTTCCGGAGGAATCGTGCAACAGCCTGCCTTCGCGCTCCAGGCGGCGATAGAGCTGTGTATTGGGCAATGCGTTCAACAGCCCCACCATGGCGAGGGGAATGCCGGCCTCCTGGATGAATTGTATCTGCCGTTCAAAGATATCCGGCGGATCACTATCAAAGCCCACAATGAATCCCCCGGTTACCTCGATCCCCTTGTGCTGGATCCTTTTTACACTCTCGATCATGTTGTGTTTTACATTTTGCCGTTTCCCGGCATTGATGAGTGTCTCTTCAACAGGGGTTTCAATGCCGACAAAGACCATATTGAATCCGGCGCTGGCCATAAGATCAAGTAATTCATCATCGGCAGCAAGATCAATGGATGCCTCGGTGAAAAACTCAAAGGGATAGTCGCGCTCTTTTTGCCATCCTGCAATAACGGAAAGAAGACCTTTAACCTGTTTTTTATTGCCGATGAAATTGTCGTCCACAAAAAAGACCGACCCCCTCCATCCCAGATCATACAGGTGATCCAATTCCCCTTGTATCTGGGGAATAGTCTTGGTACGGGGTGTTCGACCGAACATCTCGATGATGTCGCAGAATTCACAATTGAATGGGCATCCGCGCGAGTACTGCAGTGCCATGCTTCCGTACGATTTCATGTTGAGCAATTCAAAGCGAGGCGCCGGGCTCAGGGAGATATCCGGCTTCCTCGTATCGGCATAGACCCGCCCTGCCCTTCCCTGTTCCCAATCATGCAAGAATTTAGGGAGGGTCACCTCCGCCTCATTGAGCACAAAATAGTCGATATCCGGGATGTTTTCATGAAACGATGTGGGGTAGGGGCCTCCCGCTACAACAGGTACGTTAAATCGCTTGCAACGCCGAGTAAGCTCAGCGAGCGAATCCT
>JBLIRP010000114.1:0-9794 GCA_049472355.1 bacterium
TTGATGATCATAATTCACGCATATTAAAAGCAAAATATGTGCCATGCTTATGCTGCCGCAGAAGATTATATAATATGTTGTAATCGTTGATATTTTTTTGTACCTGGTATGGTCTGCCTCTCGATGAATCGTGAGCGACAACGAGTCGTTGAGAAGCAGAGACGTTTTTTCGCTAATAACTATTTGATTATTAATTCAAAATAAAATTATGCAAAAAAAAGCATAATTTAAAAAAATATTACATAATTTTCACAAATCTCGCTAAAAATGTATTTTAGGTATAAATCGTCTCTTTGTTGACAATGCGCGAAAAAAGAATAAGATTATATTTTAAGGGATCCAACTGTGCGGAAGGGTTAATGATTGCGGTCATCAACGATGAGGAATGGCCATGGGGCGCATAAGGGTTGAACGTCCGGATATCATTGAGGCATTTGAGTCGAGCAATCCCAGCATAAACTACTTTTTGAACAAGACATCCGGCGAGGTTGTCAAGGTGGCTGAGGATTTTTGCGCTGATGAGACACTTCTCGGGATCGACTATTTTTCCGACCCCCATTTTGTTCGTATTCCCCGGCTTCCGGAACAGGAAGGGGTGAGGATTCGGAGGAAGTACATCACCAATATACAGGATAACGAGGATCTGTGTGACAAGCTGGAAAAGACCCTTCTGGGGCGTGGCGCCTTGAAAAGGTTCGTCGATATCCTCCGTGTGTATCCGGAATATTACAGGGATTGGCTCGATTTTAAGAACAAGGAGATACTCAAGAGGGTTAAGGTCTGGTCGAAGGAAGCGGACATCGAATTTGATCTGGTGAGTCTTCCTGATTTGCAGGATATGGCGGATTACCCTTATCCCTCTTGACATGCAAGGCATATTGAACGATATGGTTCACCCCTCTTGCGGTGTGACACATGAACAATTCGGTTCGACACGGAGATGGTAACAAATGGCAGAGCAACTTGCGGGCGTCTTTTGGCAGGGGAGATATCTTGCCGGTGCAAATCTTATGGGGGCAAATTTCTATCAGGCAAATCTCGAAAGGGCGAACCTCGATCGTGCTGACCTCAGATGGACAAATCTGGAGAATGTATATGCCCGTGAAGCATCGGCCAGGAATGCCAATCTCAGGGATTGCTGGGGACAGAGGATCAATTTGGAACGGGCATGTCTTGAAGGGGCTGATCTGACCGGAGCCAAATTTCCCTTTGCATTTCTCTATGCGATTGATCTTTCACATGCCCATTTGGAGGGCACCCAATTGACCGGAGTCAACCTCAGCGGAGCAAAGCTGGTAGGGGCGAAATTGATTAATACCGATCTGCAGGGTGCCCAGCTTCGCAATGTGAATTTGGCAGGTGCCACACTTATTGGATGCAATTTCGGTGAGGCAACGCTTGCCGATATCAATTTCACTGCCGCCAAGATAATGGGAGGCAATTTCCACGGGGCGGGCCTCGAAAGAATCAAACTGGGGCAGGCGACTATTGAAGGGGTGGATCTTTCCGGTGCTACGCTCATTCAGGTCGACCCTACGAGCGTTGGAGTGACGAAAATCGATCTGTGCGGCATGAACCTGGATCATGTCGACCTGCAGGGCAGGGATCTGTCACATCGTGATTTTAGTGCAACGAGCCTGATCGGGGTAAACCTTTATGAGGCGGACCTGAGTGGGGTCAGTTTTCGCGATGCGAATCTCATGTCCGCAAATCTGAGAAAGAGCAGGATTGGCGGGGCATGCTTCGATTACGCCATCCTTACGGGGACTGATCTTTCCGAGATCACGGAGTTTAAAGGGGCAACCTTCGCGGGGGCAAACTGGTGGCATGCCCGAACCGGTCCTGGCGAGGGGCTCAAGGAGTATCTGGGCACATTGTACCCGAAATCCTTCTGATTATTCCAAGGCGCATTCAAATCCTGGTGATGCCGGTACGGAACATGTCCCGTATCGAACACAAATATCTTGTCACGATTAAGGCATTAGGCAAGGAGGCCGACGGATGGAAGCAAAGAAGGCCGCACGGCTGACCAGTTTCAGCCGGTTTTCAGGGTGAGCGGCGAAACTTGGTCCGGGGGACCTGGATCAGGCATTGTGTGGTCTCTCATTAACAAGGGACCCGCGTCTTCTCTGCGGCATTGAAACCTCAGAGGATGCAGGGGTGTATAAGTTAAGCGACGAGATTGCCCTTGTGCAGACCGTGGATTTCTTCACCCCTATGGTGGATGATCCCTGCCATTTTGGACAGATTGCGGCAGCGAATTCCTTGAGCGACATCTATGCCATGGGAGGAACGCCCCTGACTGCCATGAATCTCATCGGATTTCCTGTCAACAGCCTGGAATTGTCCGTTTTAACAACGGTGATACAGGGGGGGCTGGAAAAGATCCATGAGGCGGGAGCGGTTCTGGTAGGGGGGCACTCGGTTGACGATCAGGAGCTGAAATACGGTCTTTCGGTCACGGGCATCGTGCATCCGGACCGGGTATGGACCAACGTGGGTGCACGCACCGGGGATAAAGTGATACTCACCAAGCCCCTGGGTTTGGGTGTCCTTAATACCGCCATCAAGGCCGATATGGCCTCCGATGGAGAGATAAGCGAGGCGGTAGGGGTAATGGCCCACCTGAACCGTATCCCTGCCGAGGTGCTGGCTGAAATAGGAGAGATACATGCCTGCACCGATATAACGGGATTCGGACTCATCGGCCATCTCTATAATATCTGCCGCTTCAGCAAGGTTTCCGTAAAGCTGTTCGTGGATCGCATCCCCGTGCTCAAGGGTGCTGAGAAGTATTGCCGCATGGGTTTCCTTCCTGCCGGTGCATACGCGAATCGCAAGTTCTATCAAGCACATGTCGAGAAGGCGTCTCGATTTCCCAATGCAACGATCGATCTCCTCTATGATCCTCAGACATCAGGGGGATTATTGGCATGCGTCGCCCCTGAAAGGATTGAACCCCTGTGTGCACGGATGTCCGAGAGGGGTGAGACCTGGTGTGAGGTGATCGGTGAGGTTACGGAACAGGGGGAGAGGATAATCCTTTCCTGACGGCATCCTTCATTGCAGGAATGGGCCATGCCGCACCTTATTGTCAATATTTCGTTCATCCCATACCAAAAAGATCAAAAATCAATCAACCGGATCAGTTTTTGAACAATTCTTCCTGCCTTTCATGGATTGCCACCGCTGCTGAAACCGGGAAATGACGTTGATAATTATAAGAAAACAGTAAATTTCCGATTTTTTCCTTCTGGTATTCAATATGCAGATTGGTACCGCTGGGGGTTGTCCGTAATGACGGAAATGGCATCTCTTCCATCGAAATGTTCAGGAACAGGATGGCTTGGAGAACATGCAATGAGATAATCCATGGGCGTGAGGACACGGTTTGCACACGAGGGATTACTCTGTTATGCGGTAGCACCAATTACCGGACACAGGAGGACTTCCATGGGTGCAAAGACAGATCGCTCACTGGTATGCGAGGGATGTATCCGGGTTCCTGAGGACATAAAGGGTGAATGCCATCGCATCAACGAGCCCATCAGGGTGAGCTTCTCACGTCAGCGGCGCAACATCTTCACCATCGAAAAACCCATTATAATCAAGACACAGGAGCCGATTCAGGCAGGTGCCCTTGTTCAGGTAACATTCGACCTGACGAGTCTGTCGCGGCATCGGTTCGGCGATGCGGTTTTCTCTCCCCGGGAAAAGGCCCTCATCGGCATCGGACAGGTTTTCAAAACGATCAAGGTCGGTGAAAAGGGATTCAGGATCTTCATCCGTCCCCTGGAGTTCCACCTTGCCAAGGATCACATGATCGGGGAACAGGACTCATGGCTTGTGCATCCGCGCCCGCACTCACCTTTCAGCCGGTAACCTGGTTTTCGACCTTGTGCGTGCCGCAGTTTCAGTCCGATGATGTCGTTTGCTGTTCTATAGCGAATACCCTATCAATGTTCATTGTGATATTTCATCGTTGGGGGAACCCTCTTTAAGGAGCGATATAGGAGTTTTCTGCCGAAAATATCCAACCGGAGTTGCAGTATCAGCAGTGAGGATGGTATCATAAATTCTAATTATTTAAATATCTTTCTCGTAATTTACTTTGGATGCTTTTATGATGGTGATATACCAGCAGAAGGGTGTGCTTTGTCGCGTGCATATATCGCTGAGGGAGAATTAATGCGCGATCTTTTGACGGCCTTGGCAATGGTCCTCATTATCGAAGGGATTCCCTATTTCATGTTTCCACGGAAATTAAAGGATTTGGTTCGCATCCTGACAGAGGTGGACGAATCGTATCTGAGGGCGGGTGGTTTTGCGTTGATGCTCCTGGGCCTCTTCATCCTCTATCTTATCAAGAGATAGCATCACATGCCAAAGGCCGTGGCATTATACTCAGGGGGCCTGGATAGTGTCCTTGCCATCAAGCTCATGCTGGATCAGGGAATTCGCATTGAAGCCCTGACATGCATAACACCGTTTTTCGGTTGCATATCGAGGAATCCCCCCCGTATTCTGGAGGGGAATCCCCTTGTCGGGTATCATTGTATTGATATCACCGAGACGTTCTTGGATGTCCTCCGACGTCCCCGTTACGGGTTCGGAAGGCACCTCAATCCCTGCATCGACTGCAGGATTCTCATGTTAAAGCATGCCAAGGCATTCATGGAGGAAACGGGAGCCGATTTCGTCCTTACCGGCGAGGTGTTGGGACAGCGTCCCATGTCGCAACGGCGGGACACCCTCAGGCTTATAGAGATACAATCGGGACTGGAGGGCAAACTTCTGCGGCCGCTTTCTGCCAGGCTTCTTCAACCTACCGAGCCGGAGAAGGAAGGACTGGTGGACCGCGGGAGACTTCTGGATCTGCAGGGAAGATCGAGGAAGACGCAGATTCACCTGGCAGAATCAATCGACTGGCAGGAATACCCAACCCCCGGGGGAGGATGTTTGTTGACCGATGCGGCCTTTGCCGACAAGGTCAAGCCACTCCTGGAAAAGGGATTCCCCGATCCGGGAATCCTCAAGTGGGTGAAGATCGGACGCCATTTCACCCTTCCCGGGGGGATCAGGCTGGTGGTGGGAAGAAACAAGGAAGAAAACGAAAGGATAGGGGATATGGCTCGCACCGATGCATTGCTTATTTCCCCCACGGGAATTCCCGGCCCCACGGCAATTCTTCTCGGCAATCCGTCGCATGAAGCACTAAGACTTGCCGCCTCCATCACGGCAAGCTACAGCGACCACCCGACGGAGGGGGATGTGGCGATGGCGGTGAGCAGGGGGGGCGCAGTGTGCGATCATTTCATGGTTTCACCGATCCCGCGGGAACAGGTCAGGAAATACAGGGCATCATGAAACAGATGGAACGCTTCAGGGACATAGTCTCTATGCAAAGGGTATTCATTGTGGGATCCCTCATGGTCACGGTGGTCGTTTTCCTGCCGCTTCGTCAACCATGTGCTCGGGATAGCGGCATTCCTGAAGATCTTGTTACAGCGGTCAATTTTTTTCACGAGGGCCTCTATGAGGAGGCATTGAAGGGATTCGAATCGGTGATACGGCGCGATCCGAACAGCAACGAAGCCATCGGCGCCCTTTTCTACAGTGCCGAATGCCTTTATGCGTTGAACAGATGGGACGAGGCGGTTGAACGATATACGGCGTTTCGCACATATACTCCTGAACGGGATTGCATGGATCGGTTGTTCCCCCATCTCCCCGATGCCCTCGAAAAGGCGGGCAACCTGTCCGGCGCCATACGGGTCTTTGAGGAATGGCTCGCCATACACCATGATACCGCACCAGCCCGACGGATCGAGGACCATCTGTTTGAGATCAAAAACAAGCTTGTCGAACAATGCATGGAAGCGGGAAGGTATGCGGAGGCGAAGGACATTATCGAGGAGCTTGTAGGGAAGGCTGAGGATAAACAAAGGCGTGTAGAATTGGAAGAGATGTTTGCGGATTGCCTCTTTTTTCTCAAACGGTGGCAGCACGCGATCGATGCCTATGAAAAGGTGCGCAAAGAGCATGCCGGTGATTCCGTCCGTGCAGGGATCGATCAACAGATACTGCTTGCGCGGTATGCCCTCGGACAATGGGATCGGGTCATGGATGATGCGGATCGTTTCCTGGCCCTCGATCCCGAAGGTCCCGGACGCGACCGGGTCATGTATATCAAGGCGTGGGTGCTCTATCAGACCGGTCGTTACAAACAGGCGGTGGATTGTTTGCCCTCTCAGTCCGAAGGCCCCTCACCCTCTATTCTGCGGCGTGCCGAGTCGTGGATACATGCCGAGGATGCAATGCTCCGCTGGGAATTGGGTCCGGCCCAGGAATACTTTGAGAGAATCGTGGAGGGGGATGGACCCCATGGACATGATTATTGGCTCGCCCACCTGAGGTTGGCCGAATCGCTCTGGAGGTCGTGGAATTTTTCGAAGGCACGCCTCGTCTTTCAAAGGATCCGAGAGGGGGATGCGGATGAGGAATTGAAAATACTCGCCTCTGCACAGGAAGGGGAATTTTACCGTGAAAACGGGTGGTTCGGCCCTGCCTATGAGGCCCTCTCTTTCGTTACCCAGGGGGATATGGAAGGGGTATGCGGAGACAGGGTCCTTGTTCATGCAGCGGAATCACTCTGCCGTATCAAGCGATACCAGGAGGCCCGTGACCTCCTGCAGAGGTCGATCCTTCTGTATCCCGATGGTGCGTACGCAGAGGAAACGAGGTGGAAGATCGCCGAATTGTGGTTCGACCAGGGTGATTTCAATACGGCGATTGATGTCATAACGGACTTCATGCAGCGGTATCCCGGTTCCCCTTTTTCAAGTGGGGCGCTATATCGCCTGGGCTGGAGTCACATCTACCTCGGTCATATGGTTCAAGCAGAGGAGGTATTCACCCTTTTGCTCGATAAGGATTGCGGGGAAGAGTTATCTTCCCGAACCCTGTTGGCGCTCGGGCAGATCCGTTTTCATCGAGGGGATTACGCCGGGGCCTTGAAATCCTTGGCGGATTGTATACAAAGGGCGCCGGATGGGAAGATCATTCAAAAGGCGAAATTTTTTAGGGCACTGGCCCATTTCAGGGCCGGCGACCTCGATCCGGCTCGAGCGGAATTCCAGGAACTCATCGAGAAACCGGGCAACGATGAATCCAGGGAGGCGCTTGTATGTATGGGTTTGATTTGGCAGGCGGAAAAAAGATACAAAAACGCCGGCAGCGCGTTTGGAAGGTTCCTGGAATCGTATCCCGAACCGCGTCATTCCGTGTCCCGGCTCTATCTTTTATGGCGGCTTGCACAAAACGCCTATCTTTTAGGCGATTACCAGGGCGCCATGCATTGGATCGATCTCATCTTGTGCGAGGCGACCCCCACCCTGTATCATGAGTCTGCAAGGGCTCTCGCACTGCAGTGTCTTCTGGATCAAAAGGAATATAAGGACTACCTGGAACAGTATGCGGTTTTCCTCGACAATAGGCCGCAGGTGGGCTGCTGCGTATCCGACGACTTCACGCAGGCACGTGCCATGGCGGAGAAGGGTGAATTGCAGGATGCCGCCCGTGTGTATAAGGATCTTTCCCTTGAATGCGCGGGTTTGCCCGAGGAGGTGGACGCACTTGTAAATCTGGGGATGACCCTCGAGGGGCAGGGGCTCCATAAGACGGCCTTACGGATATACCTGCTCGCGATGGGCCGTTGTAGACAGGATGTGCAAAGGATGAGGGTGCATGAGGCCTTGGGCGAGATTCTATTCAGGGAAAAGGCATATGAGATTGCCGGGCCACATTTCAAGAAGGCAGCAGCACTGTCATCATCGCCTGAAATCAGTGCCCGCGGCGCCTTTTTTTCAATGCTCAATGATTATGTTCACGCCCGGAATCCGAGGACGTTCGAACGTTTGAAGGCGCTTGTTCACGGGAATATCCTGGATGACATTCCCGTCGGTAAAATAATCGAATTGGGTCTTTTCCTGGAGGATGCATCTGAGCATGTGTTGGCCATACATGTCTTTCACAGGGTGCTCGACTCTGAGGCGGATGCTTCGCTGAAGGCGGAGGCACAGTACTGGATCGGCCAATGCTACCATGAAAAAGGCGATCTCGATGAGGCTGCGGAGGCATATCTCCGGGTTGCCCATCTCTATCCTGAAGCATGCATCTGGGCTATCACCGGGCGATTCAAATCGGCGGAAATCTACCAGCAGATGGGTTATCTGGACAAGGCCCTGGAGCTTTTCGAAAAGGTGGAGCGTGCAGGGAAAGGTGAATCGTATGAACAATTTGCCGCAAAAAGGGTAATGGAAATCAAGAGATTAATCAATCAGAAAAAGGGAGGTGGACAATAATGAGATTGCGCAAGCGACAAATTGAATCAATAGCGGAAAACATCGTCGGAGAATTGATAAAGGATGAAGCCCTCAGGTGCGACAACGATGAGGATCTCAAGGCCTTCATTCGCCGTGTTATAATGGAAGATCTCCTGGTGGAGGATAAATTGAATGACGAGGTGCGGCAGATTCTGGAGGCGCACTCCTCGGAGATTCGACAAGGAAGTATTGAATACCATAAAATGTTCCGACTGGTGAAAGAAAAACTGGCAAAGGAACGAAATATCGTGCTGTAGCATCGCAATGGGAATGATGTCTATTCGTTCGTTAACGAAATGCCGGTCCATGCCGCCGGGATGAAGGACGGCGTTGCGCCTTTAAGCGTTATTGTGACAATGACGGGAATCGCTGGCATTGTTTCACTAAATCGTCTATAATGAGGGCATCATGAGATTGAGCAGAGCGAGAATCAACCATCTCTCACATATCCTTATCAAGGCACTGGAGGAGGACTCCTCCGTTGAATTACTCAAGGATTCGAATCTTGTGCGGTTGGACATCGTCAGGATTATAACACGTGAATTGAAGATCGAAGACGAGATAGATGAACTCGTGCGCGGAAAATTGGCGTCTTACTCACGTAAAATCCTTGAAGGAAGCTCGGAGTGGGAGGTCCTCTACCAAAAAATGTTTGAAGAGGAAATGGCCAGAAAGGGCAAATGAATTTCACAGGCTTGCTTTTTTATGGCTATATGGTATATTATTAAATAAGTAATCATTCAATACATCATGTGTACATATCTTTAATTTCTTTCATCTCTGTTTTTCATGGACTGTGGCCTCGATGGGTGTAAAAAAAGAGGGTGTACCCGGAAGGAATTTTTAGAGGCCTTAGCTCAACATAGTATTCTCACCTTTTGTTTCGCACAGGCCTTTTTCCCTCCCGATGCGTGTGCATGGGTGCTCACGCAAAAGGAAGGGAAAAACGTAAAGTTCTCTCCTGTTGAAGCTCGTTACTACCGGAAGATGGAGGGGAAAAGGGTACAATGCCTCTTATGTCCCCATGGATGTGAAGCGAACGAAGGGGAACGCGGCGAATGCGGGGTACGGGAGAACATCGGAGGGACGTATTATTCCCTCAATTACGGTCGGCCCTGTGCCCAACATGTGGACCCGGTCGAGAAAAAGCCACTATTCCATGTGTTCCCAGGCGTCCGTGTATTTTCGATAGCAACAGCGGGTTGTAATCTCAACTGTTTGTTTTGTCAGAATTGGCAAATATCTCAGGCCCGCCCGGAGGAGGTGGCGTACGAGGAGGTATCCGCGGACGAGATTGTCAAAAGGGCCCTGGATAAGAAATGTCCGTTGATCGCCTATACCTATTCCGAACCAACCATTTTTTTTGAATATATGCTCGAAATTGCTACAAAGGCTCATGAAAAGGGAATT
>JBLIRP010000115.1:0-9585 GCA_049472355.1 bacterium
GGGAGCTCAAAAACGAATCGGAGCTGGAGGCCGCGGCCATGAAATTCATCCGGGAGGAACAGAGCCAAATCGTTGTGGTTTCACTGGGTGCTGGAGGCGTCCTGATGGTGACGAACCGGGGTTGTGAGCGTCTGAGGGCGCCAACCGTACCGATCCGGAGCAAAGTGGGGGCCGGTGACAGCATGGTGGCAGGGATCGTTGTGAGTTTGGCCAGAGGAAGGCCGTTGAGGGAGGCCGTCCAATTCGGCATTGCAGCCGGCTCCGCTGCGGTGATGAATCCGGACACCGAGCTTTGCCGCAAGGAGGACACCGAACAATTGTTTGAACGATTGGTTGCGGAACCCAGGAGGTAGGAAAGGAGAAAAATGAACACCCATCATCGACTTGTTCAACTGGAGGATTACGAGCAGTTTGTCGGTGAAAGAGCCATCGAACGGATCAGAAAGAAGGCACGGCCGCTGCAGGGGCTCCATGTGGTGAATGTGAATTCCTCCTATTACGGCGGGGGTGTGGCGGAGCTATTATCATCTCTGACATTATTAATGAACAGCGCGGGCATAAAGACAGGGTGGCGGCTGATCCATGGATCGCCGGATTTTTTCAGCATAACCAAGAAGATGCACAATGCCCTGCAGGGGGGAGCAATCAACTTCAGCCATCGGAAAAAGCGGATCTATGAAAGCGTGACCTATGAAAATGCCGTTCGCAATCATCTGGATCATGATATGGTGATCATCCATGATCCCCAGCCCCTTTTGATGATTGAACACTACAAGAAAAAGGGGCCATGGATCTGGCGGTGCCATGTGGACCTCTCCAATCCGAATGAAGAGGTCATACGCTACCTGATCCCGTTCATCGAAAGGTATGATGCCGTCATTCTGAGTATCAAGGAATACAGGATGGATCTCAATGCCCCCCAGGTCTTTTTCATGCCTGCGATCGATCCATTCTCCATCAAGAACCGGCACATGAGCGAAAAAGAGATCGATGAGCGTTTGAGCCATTATCAAATCCCGACGGATCTCCCCCTGGTGGTTCAGGTTTCCCGTTTTGACCGATGGAAAGACCCGCTTGGCGCTATCAAGGCATTCAAGATAGCAAGGGAAAAGACCCCCGCCACCCTCGTATTGCTGGGCAATCTGGCAACCGATGATCCAGAAGGCGCAAAGGTATACCAATCCCTGATGGATTATCAGGAAGAGCGCATTCTTATTCTGAGCCATCAGGATACGGCCCTGGTCAATGCCCTTCAGCGCCGGGCAGCAGTCGTTTTACAGAAATCCATTCGAGAAGGATTCGGCCTTACCGTTTCCGAGGCCATGTGGAAAGGAACGCCGGTCATCGGGGGTAATGTGGGAGGGATCCGTTACCAGATCAAAGACGGCGTGAACGGATTTCTGGTTTCATCGGTTGAGGAGGCCGCAGCGAGAATCATTCAGTTAATCGGGGATGAAAAATTGAGAAGACAAATGGGGGAGAAGGCAAGAGAAACCGTAAAGAAACAATTTCTGATGATACGGCTTCTGGAGCAATATATCGACCTGTTCAACAGCTTCGAGACGGTCTATCGATTGAAAGACCCTTGACGCAGAGCGAGGCGCAATCCGCTGAGAAGGGGACCGTCCTAAAAATGCCTTTGGGGACCCTTTACGGCCTTATGCAGTCAAGCTTCCTTGCCAGTATCAGTCTTCAGGTTAGAGAACTTGACAGATATTGAAAAGGAAAGGGGGTATATCATGAAATCCTTGCAGCCCAAGGTTGCCATTATCGGTGCGGGAAACGTGGGGAGCACCTTTGCCTTTTCCTTGATGATCAGCGGCCTGGCCAGGGAAATCGTCCTCATTGATCGGAACGAAAAAAAGGCCGCAGGCGAGTGTATGGACTTGGACCATGGCCTGAGCTTTGCCCAGCCTGCCAGGATATACTCATCGGGGTATGAAGGGTGCAAGGGCGCGGACATGGTGGTCATCACTGCGGGCGCAAAGCAGAAACCCGGTCAGACCAGGATCGATCTGGTGCAGACCAACACCGGGATATTCAAGGAGATGATCCCCCAGATTACCCGCTATGCACAGGACGCCATCATTCTGGTGGTGTCCAATCCCGTGGATATCCTCACCTATGTCACCTTGAAGATCTCAGGGTTTCCCTCCCATAGGGTTTTCGGCTCGGGGACCCTTCTGGATACCTCCAGATTCAGGTATCTGATCAGTGAGCACTGCGGTGTGGATACCAGAAATGTTCATGCCTATATCATCGGCGAGCACGGGGACACCGAGCTTCCCGTCTGGAGCAACGCCACTATCGGGGGGATGATCTTTGCCCAATACTGCTCATCATGCAGCAAACGGGACCATTGTGACCTGAGAAAAAATCTGGAGGGCCTTTTCGAAGGGGTCAAGAATGCCGCCTATAAGATCATCGAGCTAAAAGGTGCGACCTATTATGCGATCGGCCTGGCCCTGGTAAGAATCACGGAAGCAATACTACGGGATGAGAATTCCATACTCCCCGTTTCCACCCTCATCAGTGATTATTACGGCATAGACGACGTATGCCTGAGCATCCCTTCGCTGGTGAACAGAAACGGGGTGGAGCATTTCCTGCGGCTGCAGCTATCGAACGAGGAGCAGGAGCGATTCAAACATTCGGCAGAGACGCTGAAACAGATCATCGATCAAATCACGTTTTGAATACAGAGGAGATCGATATTGCATAGAAAGGCGGGGTCGAGATGAGCGGCATTTTCAAGGCGTATGATATCCGGGGGGCCTACCCCGATGAACTGGATGAGGCCATGGCCCGGAAAATCGGGGCCGCCTTTGCGCGCTACCTGAATGCCGGGAAAATCGTGGCAGGCCGTGACATGCGGCTTTCATCGCCCAGCCTAGCAAAATCGTTCATCAAGGGAGCAGTCATGGCAGGGGCAAGGGTTGCGGATATCGGCATGACCACCACGCCCATGCTCTACTATGCCATCGGTGCGGGCCACTTTGACGGCGGCGTTATGGTGACCGCATCCCACCTTCCAGCAAAGATCAACGGATTCAAGCTGTGCCGTGAAGAGGCCATCCCCCTCAGCGGGGATCATGGATTGCCGGACATCCAGCGAATGATTCATGAGAATCCGCCTGCAGGGGCTATATGGCATGCCTCAGGTTCCATTGAGCAACAGAGCCTCATGGACCCTTATATCGATCATATTGCAGGGTTCGTCCATAACCCTAAACCCTTGCGGATGGTGATCGATGCAGGAAACGGCATGGCCGGACCGGAGATAGAGCGTCTCTTTCGGAGGTTTCCCCTCTGGCGGCTCATCCCCATGTATATGAGACCCGACGGGCATTTCCCCCACCATGTGGCCAATCCGCTTATCGCCTCCACCACCATGGATCTGCAAGCCTCAGTGCTCAAGGAGAACGCCGATATCGGTGTGGCATTCGACGGGGATGCGGACCGGTGCGGTTTCATCGATGAAAAGGGGGAAAGGATACCGGAGGACCTGGTGACGGCCCTTATCGCCCAGTTTTTCCTGGCAAGGCATCCGGGGGCAACCATCCTCTATGACCTTCGATCGAGCAGGGTCGTTCCGGAAACCATTACCCGGCTTGGTGGAAGGGCCGTGCGCTGCCGGGTGGGCCATTCGTTTATAAAGGCCCATATGAGAAGGGATAACGCCCTTTTCGCCGGCGAGCTCTCCGGACATTACTATTTCAGAGATACGGGATTTACCGATAATGCCCTGTTTGCCATGATCCAGATGTTCAACCTGCTGTCGTTGAAAAAAGTCCCCCTTTCCGGACTCATCGAGCCCTTAAGAAAATATTTCAAGACGGGAGAGATCAACATAAAGGTAAAAGACAAGGAGAAGGTCTTTGGTTTCCTCCGGTCTCATTATAGGGCCGGCCGGCCGGATCATCTGGATGGTTTGACCATCGAGTACGACTCCTGGTGGTTCAACCTCAGGCCATCGAACACCGAGCCGGTGGTGCGCCTGAACCTGGAAGCCACGGACCACAAGACCATGGAGGAAAAGAAAAGGGATGTCCTTGACCGGATCGGTGAATCGGATCCCGAAATGAAGGTTATGAGATGAATTGGCCGCCATCGGGTGCCTGATAGATGACTCTATTATTGTCACAGGAAGGGAGGTTGGCCCGTATGAACATAGAAGATATCAAGAAGGCCCCGGTGGATGAGATCTTCAAGCAGTTTTCATCAAGCAGGGACGGCCTTTCATCTAAGGATGCAGAGGAACGACTCCAAAAATACGGACCCAATGAAATAATCGAAAAGAAGGTGAATCCCCTTCTCAAATTCCTGGGCTATTTCTGGGGGCCGATCCCATGGATGATAGAGATCGCTTCGATCCTTTCCGCAATCATCCATCACTGGGAGGATTTCTGGATCATTATGGTCATGCTTATGATAAACGCCGTGGTGGGATACTGGCAGGAACACAAGGCGGACAACGAAATCGAGTTGCTGAAGAAAAAAATGGCACTCAAGGCCCGTATCCTGCGCGACGGAAAATGGGCGCAATTATCGGCGAGCGATCTCGTTCCGGGGGATGTGGTGCGTATTCGTCTGGGGGATATTGTGCCTGCCGATTTGAAACTCACGGAAGGGGATTATGTTCAGGTGGACCAATCCTTGCTCACCGGGGAATCCATGCCGGTTGAAAAACACCCTTCCGATATCGCATATTCCGGTTCCATTATAAAACAAGGGGAAATGAATGCGGTGGTGACCGCAACCGGGATACACACCTATTTCGGCAAAACCACTGAACTCGTTCAGAAAGCGAAAACCCACAGTCACTTTCAGAAGGCCGTTATAAAGATCGGTGATTATCTCATAGCCCTTGCCATAGGGTTGGTGGCCTTGATATTTGTGGTCGGACTCTTCCGCCACGAGCATATATTCGAGATCCTGCAGTTCGCCCTCATCCTCGTTGTGGCCTCTATCCCTGTCGCGCTGCCGGCGGTGTTGACGGTGACCATGGCGGTCGGTGCGTCCGCGATGGTGAAAAAGAAGGCGATCGTAAGCAAGCTGGTTGCCATCGAGGAGATGGCAGGGGTGGATGTCTTATGCTCGGATAAAACAGGGACCATTACCAAAAGCGAGTTGAGTGTCAAAGAAGTGAAGCCATTCGGCGGATTTGAGGAAAATGACGTCCTGCTCATGGGAACATTGGCGTCACGCGAGGAAGACGGTGATCCCATCGATGATACGGTCATTGCCCAGGCACGATCGGTGGATACCGTATCCGAGAGGATCAATCAGCTCAAGGTGAGTGAATTCAAACCCTTCGACCCGGTAAAAAAGCGGACCGAGGCCACCGTAACCGGACCGAAGGGTGAGCGTTTCAAGGTGTCCAAAGGGGCACCCCAGGTGATTCTTTCCCTCACTCAGGAGAAGGACAGCATCTCGGATGAGATCGATAAAACGGTGGATGAATTTGCCGCAAAGGGATACCGGGCCCTCGGCGTCGCAAAAACGGATAAATCCGATACCTGGAGGTTCATGGGCCTTTTTGCCCTTCATGATCCGCCGCGGGAAGATTCGGCCCGGACCATCAAGTCGGCCGAATCCATGGGGCTTCACGTGAAGATGGTGACCGGGGACCATACATCCGTAGCCAAAGAGATTGCACGGGAAGTGGGATTGGGCACCAATATCATGCCTGCGGAGGCATTTATTGATAAAAGTGACAAGGATGCGGAGCACATCATAGAAGACGCGGACGGTTTTGCCCAGGTATTCCCTGAACACAAATATCGCATCGTCGAGCTGCTGCAAAACAGGCGTCATATTGTCGGCATGACCGGGGATGGGGTAAATGACGCCCCTGCGCTCAAGAAGGCCGATGCCGGGATTGCCGTCGCCGGAGCGACCGATGCGGCAAAATCGGCTGCATCTATCGTGCTCATTAAACCCGGATTGTCCGTTATTATCGATGCAGTCAAGGAAAGCCGAAGGATTTTCAGGCGTATGAACAGCTATACCATTTACCGTATGGCGGAAACGATCCGGTTATTGTTGTTTATGACCATCTCGATCCTGGTCTTTAATTTCTACCCTGTCACTGCCGTGATGATTGTCATACTGGCGCTGCTCAATGATCTCCCTATCATGATGATTGCTTACGATCACACGAAAATTGATAACAACCCGGTCATCTGGAACATGCGAAGGGTCCTGAGCTTGGCCACAGTACTGGGAGTCATGGGGGTTTTTGCGACCTTCGGCATGTTCTGGATCGGAGAGCATGTGCTCAGCCTGGATCGTGCCCTGATTCAAACCCTTATCTTCCTCAAGCTTACGGTTGCCGGTCATATGACCATATACTTGGCCAGGACGGGAGAGCATCCCTTCTGGACCAAACCCTTTCCCGCTCCGGCATTGTTTTGGATCGCGGAATTGACCCAGGTTGTTGCCACCCTTTTCGCGGTATTCGGCATATTCATGGAACCCATCGGATGGAAATTGGCCGGGTTCGTGTGGATTTATGCCTTCGGGTTCTTTGTGATCAACGATTTTGTGAAGATACGCTTCGATAGGATACTGGACCATGCAGGGATCAGGTTTCAAAGAAGATAGCCGATTTCATTTACCTACGAGCGGAGACATGATAGATGCCTACTCCCGGGATTTGAAGTGCAGATTGATCTCGGTTGGCTGATCCTCGCACTACTCATTGCCTGGACCTTGGCTGAACGGATATTCACGTATTACTATGAGGGCCTTTCCCAAAATACCGTATGCTGATGGGGTATAGGAGCCCTCGAATTATTTGTGTCCATCATCATCTACGAGCTCTGCCGCGCCATGAATAAAACGTCATACGATATTAAGAAAAAGAGAAATCAAGTTACTTGAATAGTCTCATTATATCTCTGAAATCTTATCTTGATCAGTACGGATACTGGGCTGTGTTTGTCGCGATCTTCCTGGAAGATTTCGGCATACCGGTACCAGGGGAAACTCTGTTGATTGCAGGAGCCTTGTTAGCTTCGCATGGAGACATGCACATTGTTGTCCTCATTTTAACAGGCTGGGCTGCAGCCGTTATGGGGGATAACATTGGCTATGCTATCGGACTTTTTGGGGGAAGGCATGTGGTTCTTCGCTATGGTAACTACATTTTTCTTAATAAAAGACGACTGGAATCTGCGGAGGGTTTCTTTTGTAAGTATGGAGGGATCGTTGTAGTTGGGGCACGGTTTTTTGAATTATTGCGACAGCTCAATGGAATTGTCGCAGGAATCGCCAAAATGCCCTGGTGGAAATTCCTAATCTACAATGCGATTGGTGCTGCCTTATGGGTCGGATTTTGGTGCACCCTCTTTTACCTGCTGGGTGAGAATGCAAACCGGTTTGCAGGCATCTTTAAACGGTTTGAGTTTTTCCTGATCGGGGGAATCATTATCGTTGCGGCGATTGTGGCAATCCATATGTTGACCCATCATAAGTAATTGAAATTTAATCTTTATATGAAAATACCACATCTAATGTCAATAAAGGAGGAAATTATGATTGGGCGCTCATCTTCCGATACAATCCGAAAGCATGCCAAGGCATTGGATGACGCTATAGAAACAGAAGATATCGAAGGCGTTCTCGACTTTTTTTCCGATCACAGCACAATAGAGATCTTTGGAATCACTTTAAAGGGTAAAAAAGAGATCAGAAGGGGAATCCTCTGGATGTATCAAAAATTGGGAAGGATTCGATTCCAACCGGTGACCATCATGGTGGAGGGCAATACCTTCTTTGAAGAGTTTTTAATGAAGACAATGCCACGCAAGGATACGGAGTTTTCTATCAAGGCATCCGAGGTATTGACCTTTGAAGATGGCATTGTGAATTCTCTTCGTCTCTATCTCGACAGGATGGCACTTGCTATGATACTGGCCAGGGGACCGATTGAGAAAATCATGGTCAATCAATTAGATAAGATGACCCTGAAGGGATTGGTTTGATCCGGGTGTACCCGACATTGCAAAGGGGATGATAACAATGTCAGAGGCCCCGTTTCGTGACTTTTCGAAGCACCAGGACACGGGCATAGAGCCTCAGGACCTTTTCCGTGATACTTTCCACGGAATATTTTTCCGCAAACCTCCTGCTGTTTTCTGAAAGACGCCTCAACGTTTCCTGATCCTCCAGAAGGGTTATGATCGCCTCCGCCCAGTTGTCCGTGCTCTCCGGCACCTTGTAACCATTGAGGCCATCCTCGATGACGTCATACACCCCGCTTGCGCTCACCGCAACAACAGGGCAGCCTCCTGCCATGGCCTCTACGAGAACCATGCCTTGTGTCTCAGACGTGGAAGCGAATACGAAAAGGTCTGAGGCCAGGTAATATCCGACCACCTGATGCGGGTCCATACCCCCAGCAAAAATGATCCGCTCACCCAGGCCCAGACCGGTCACCTTCTCTTCCAGGCGCGCCTTTTCCGGGCCATCCCCCACCAGGAGACACCTGAAGGGTGTTTTTGTTCGTTCGTATACCTTCTTCAGTCCATCGATCAGGAAATCAAGGTTCTTTTCCCTGGCCATTCGAGAAACGCTGAGCAAAAGGAGTTCATCTCCGGAGGCATACCGACTTCTGAATTGGCTGATCTCCCGGTCGGACCATTGGCCGTATTCACGGGTATTGATCCCCGTCGGAATGGTCTCCACAATCGAACTGACCCCCAGGTGCCGGAGGTATTCCTCGGTGGAGGATGTGGGTGTAATAATGGCATCACACTTGTTGGCGAAGTGTTTGACCATGTAATGGGCCACGAGATTTTTCAGAATGGCGCCCGGTATCGGAATATAGTGGGTATATCTTTCCAACCGGGTGTGATAGGTAAAAACAATCGGGACCTCGTATCTCTTCGCCAGCCTCATCCCTTTCTTGCCCAGCCAGAAAGGATGGTGGACATGAACAAGATCGCAGTTGAAGGCCTTGAAGACCTTATCGATCTTCCTTGAAAAGATATTGGTAATGGGAACATTCTTGTCCTTCCCAATCAAATAGGTGGAACATCGAAAGATGTCCTCATCCTTCCCCTCGGAGGTTCCCTGCTGATAAGAGGGGGCGAATATCTTCACTGCCGAGCCCATTCCGATAAGCCCCTGGTAGAGCCTGTAGATCGAAATGGGCACTCCCCCCAGAAAGGGAAGGTAGTTGTTCGTAAACATGGCCACACGAATCGGTTTCTCTAAGATAAGCTTCTCATCGATGCTGAAATCCCTGTAATAGGTCTCCTGTCGAATGATGAGCGAATAGACCTTCAGGGCAATGATGCCTATGATGCTCAGGATGAGGAGAAAGTTAAAGAAACCCACGTAGAAAACGGAATGAAGAAAGAATTCCAGGGTTTCCATTTTATAGAGTAAGGGGCCCAATCGGTGGGGGACATCCATATTCTCATAGGTCACCTTGTCCCGGCCCACGTTCACCCTCAAGTATTGGTAACGCTCCTTTTCCTCATTCAGGAGCAATCCCCCGCCGCACCCGGAGATGAAATATTTCACTCCATCCAGGACCCTTTCATAATAAGCGGGATAACCAGCAGAAAAGACAGC
>JBLIRP010000116.1:0-9137 GCA_049472355.1 bacterium
ACCTTGTCTCCCCCGATCCTCAGCACCGGATCGGAGAACACGGGCAGGGTGGCGACGATGGAGAAGTCCTCACGGATGTACTTTTCCGCCACGGGATCGGCGGTGCCGGAGTCGGGATCGCCGGGGAACCACCGGTCGAAGTAGTTCGGGTCATACGCAGGGTGATTGGCGTCGATCACGTGATAGTTCGGGTCGAGTGCGAGGAGATCGGCGACCCAGGCATCCCGTATCTCGTTCGGATCGAGTATGAAATTGTCGACGTCGAGCATGAAATCGGTGATGATCTGGCGTTTTCCCAGGTGGGGGATGTCGGTCTTTGCCTGGTAATCCGCCATGAACAGGTACCGGTAGGGCTCGAAGATCTGTGCGAACAGGGGGCCGATTTCAAAGAAATCGGGCTGATCGATCCTTGTGTAGTCCGTTTTCCTGAACATGATGTCGTCCAGACGGAACATCTGGCCCCCGGTCATGACCATGGTGGCGGAGCCGAACTCCCACCCTGCTGGGACCGAGCCGCTATGGGCCTTTTCGTTGATCTCGTTGAGGTCCAGCCAGATGGTGTGCCATGAGCCGTCAAGGAAATTGCGGCCGATGTCCACCTGGATCACCATGGGTGAGCTCGACGATCCGTCCTGGAGCATGCGGGCCTCATAGGTGCCCATGTTCGCCGTTGAATTGCCCGCGGCTCGGCTTCCTGCGCTAGGCTCTACAGGCCGTATCTGGATGAGGAAGGCCCTGTCGTCGTCCGTCCCTCCGCTGCCATCCGCACCCAGCGTGGTTCCCTGCACCTGGAATTCGAAGATGTCCCAGGGTTCGATGCCCAGGGGCGCCCTGAATTTCATGCTCAACACCCCATATGCGGTCCCGTCGTTGGGGTCCAGGTTGATCCCTGCGCTGCCTTGGGTATTTTCAGCGGTAGGGGGGGTGAAGAGAAACAGGGAGATGTAGTGCTTCTCGTAGGGTGTGCCGAGCAGGAATATGGAGGCAGGACGATATACGTCAAGCACACGGCTCCCCTCTTGCAGGTCCAGCACCGTGTTGAAGATGGTCGCATACCCCATGCCGAATCCATACACCGGGTAGGCGGGTTCTGATTGCCGCCACCCATGGTTGTACGGGCTGTCCCAGTATTCGAAGTTGTCAACCAGGATGTCCCCGGTGGTGATACTGGTGGTGGGCACCTGGAGGGGTTGGCTTAAAAAGGCCGGGAACTGCCACACTGCACCGGTTCCGGGGAATTGAGCCGTGGCTGTGTACGGCATAACTGCCAGGTATACGATTGCAACAATACATATAATAAGGACTCTTTTGTATAACTTCATCATTGCAACACCTCGCTTCCGATAACAATCCAGTTTCCGGTTACTGCAACAATACCCAACTCAGATAGAACGCCGGGTCGCCGTATGCATAGGTTGGATAATCGAACCGCGCATAGGGGATCGGGGTGCCCGGCAGGGTGGTGTACGGGAATGTGGTCTGATAAGGGGAACCGAAATACGGGTAGGTGGGTATCCCGAGGGATGTATATGCAAGGGCCGCATCAGGGGTCAGGAACGGGCTGAACGGTGCATACCCGAGCAGGTACCCGTTGATGGTGTTGAAATAGCCATAGCCCGAATAAAAGAGCGGATTCGTGTAGTAATACGATGTTGGAAAAACCTGGGCACTGGCCGTCGCACCGGCAAGGAGCACTCCCGCCATGAACATCATGATACATATCCATACTATCAAAAACCTGCTGTCCTTCATTGCCGTCCTCCTAAAACCCTATTACACATAATAAGGGCTTTCATCTGACAATCAGTTTTCATCGAAAGAATCAGGTTCCATTAAAACAAACAGGCTTCATTCAAAAACAGGCACTTACTGAATACGTCGGCCCTCGCTCACTAAGACACGCTTCATTCCAGGAGACAGGGCCGGCGCTCACTGCAACAGGCCCTCGTCTTCGATAAGCAAGCAGCAGCAAACGGATAGGGCCCGGCATGCGGGATTGACTCGATCTCACCTCCTTCTGGAAGGGGTACGGATGCATCCATGCACCGTGTTTACGATATCGGTACCTTTTGAACCACCTCCTTGTGCTCGTGAAATGGATTAATCGGACATAAAATGGACGAAGAAATCCTTTGACGATAGAGGAATCCCCTTACGCCTCTGAGGGGCGTGCAGGGGGATTGTATCCGGGGGTGAGGGTACGGGATCGAGAAACCATTAGGTCGCCACGCAATTGCGGTCAAGAAAAAAACCTCTTTGGCTTTCCCCCCCCCATATTTTCAATACAAATAATTATGCAGATGTATTATTCCTTTTAAAAAAACTTATTATCTATTTTAACACAAAGATTTTATAATTGGAAGAGAAATGTGCAGAATGTCTTGTATAATCAGTAGATTCCTCTATTCGCCGGAAATCTCACGGGGACCTTGTCAGGGCCGTTGAATGGTGCAGCAGGAAATGAACACGCCTGCGTGTGCCATGGCCTGAGGGCTTAAACCGGATTTGCTTCGACAGGCTTGAGTAAAGGAAGGGGATACGTATAGAATGAAAGGGGAGGATCAGGGTGCACATCCACCGGAGGGAGGGATCAATGACCGCACATATCCATCATATAGGCATCATGACCAACAATCCCCGTAACATGGAGGCATTCTATGTCGAGAAGCTCGGATTTCAGGCGGGGGCGACCACAAGGGTTCCGGAGACCCTGATCGAGGTGGTCTTTGGATTCTCCAGCCCGTGTTCCTTGACCAAGCTTTCCCGCGGGAGGGTTATCGTGGAGATTATTTCACCTGAAGGCATTGTCTTGAGCGGTCAAGAGGTCTCTGCCTCCGGGTACAATCACTGGGGATTCGCGGTGGAGGATAGGGAGGATTTCTGCCGGCAACTCACCAGCAAGGGGGTGGAGGTGATAAGTGCCGCGAAAAACGGCCGTTTTGTCAATTTTGTCAAGGACCCTGATGGTAACCTGATCGAGATTTACCAATTTAGGGAAGAGGGGTGAGCCATGCTCAAGGAGGCCATGTTTTATAAAGCCCTTTCCGAAGGGGATGTGCAATGCCATCTGTGCAGCCACCGGTGTCGTATCGCGCCTTCCAAATTCGGATTCTGCGGGGTACGGCAAAACAGGGAGGGAAAGCTGGTCACCCACGCATACGGAGGGGTCATCGCGGCACATATCGATCCCGTGGAAAAAAAGCCGCTGTACCATTATCTGCCGGGCACCGTCACCTTTTCTATTGCCACCATAGGGTGCAATTTCCACTGCACCTTTTGCCAGAACTGGCAGATTTCGCAGACATCCGCCCGGGACGGACGGGATTTGGCCGGGCACCCCCTCGCACCCCAGGATGCGGTGAATCAGGCAATCGAACACAACTGCCGGAGCATCTCCTACACCTATACCGAGCCGACCATATTTTTCGAGTATGCCTTTGAAATTGCCCGGATCGCTCATGACAAGGGGCTTGGAAACATATTCGTGACCAACGGGTACATGGGCACTGAGGCGCTGGAGACCATAAGCCCCTTCCTTGATGCATGCAACGTTGATCTCAAATCATTTCGCGATGAATACTACGTCGACCTGTGCAAGGCACACCTGCAGCCGGTATTGGATTCGATCCGCCTGATGAAGAAGCTCCACATCTGGGTGGAGGTAACCACCCTCGTCGTCCCCGGGGAAAATGATTCGGACGACGAACTCAAGGGGCTTGCAGGGTTCATCGCCTCGGTGGACCCCGAAATACCCTGGCATATAAGCCGCTTCCATCCGGATTACCAGTTGACCGACCGGGGCCCCACACCCATGGAGACCCTCCGGAGGGCGGTCGATGCCGGGAAAGAGGCGGGCCTGCGGTACATTTACACGGGTAATGTCGCGGGGATCTCGGACGACACCCTTTGCCCGCACTGCCGGGAGTCCCTCATTCACCGGCGTGGGTTCATGGTGCTGGAAAACAGGGTAACGGGTTCCTCATGCCCCTATTGCGGGAAGGATATTGCAGGCATTTTCTCATAAGAAGGCATTGTGCCGTCATCAGCCGAGGGCGCCATGAAGGAGATCCATTTCCGTTTCAAAGGGGGGTGATTGCCGATATATAGGTATTAATGGATACCTCTCGCGAATGATTGACAATGCAAGCCATTTATACTTAAATCAGGGTGACCCGGATAATTCATCCATAACCATCATGGAAAGGAGGGGGGATGATGAAGAGGGTTTTTTTCGTGCTGTTGGTCCTTGCCGTAACGGCATCGATGCTGCTGTGCCATACCCCGGCGCTCCGGGCACTGGAGTCCGAAATGGGGGATGAGCCTGCCGCCTTCGATGAGCCTGCCCTGGAAGAAGAGGCTGCCGAGGAAGAGGCCGCCCCGTTGGCGCAGACCGCATCGCTGAGCGAACCCGCCCCGATGAAGGCCCCTGCGGTGGAGGTTTCCCGCATGGCGATCTGCACGAATGTCGTTGACCGTGAGCCGGTTGAGGTTGGGGAGCGCTTCCAGGTGTCCGTGGGAAGGCTCTATGCCTTTACCCAGCTTCAGGGTGCGAAGGATTTCGTGGAGATCGAGCATATATGGTACTTCAATGATGTGGAGCGCGCACGGATCACATTGCCGGTACGTTCCGCCAGTTGGCGTACCTATAGCTCAAAGATAATTCAGCCCTTCGAGATCGGTGACTGGCGGGTGGATGTGGTCGATCCCCAGGGTGAGGTTCTGAAGTCGACGTCATTTCAGGTGATCAAGTAGCACTCCCTGCCTGCCATTGGCTCCTTGGGCCATTGCAGGGTAAAAGAGGGAGATTATTCACGGAGGGTCGTTCCCTGAGCCTGCTCAGGGCGCGACCCTTTTTTTGTTTCTAAGGGCTCAGTTTTTCGAAGCGTGCTCATTGAAAAATTTTATGACAGATCCCCCCGCGGGTCGCTGGGGTAAGGTTTTTGGCCTGAAAAGAGGATCGCCGGCGCCTGCGGCCCCTATTCGATGTATCCCAGTTGGGTGAGCTGCTCGCGGAGTACGTCGTGCCCTTCGGAGGCCTCGAACACTTTGTATTCCTTGAAATGTATATATGTCTCCTGACGTTCCTGCCACTGTTTCCTCAGAAACGCCCCCTTATGTTCAACGGCCCGTATACTGACACCATCCAGATCGACGTATATCTCGTAGAAGCCTCCCCGGAAGTGAATGTGTTTGATGATGCCCGGGAAGGCGTTCCCCTCCCCCGGCTGATCCATGAGGATCACGTCCTCGGGACGCACCAGCAGGACGGTGTCGCCGTCGTTGAGGGTTTCCTCGCCGGCTGCGGATAATCGATAATCGGTTCCCTTGATGAACAGGTTGTTCTGTCTGATGATTGCGTTGATGATGTTGACGTTCCCGATGAAGCTCGCCACAAACCGGCTCTTGGGTAATTCGTACACATCCTGTGCGCTGCCCACCTGCTCGACCCTTCCGCGGTTGATGACCACGATCTTATCGGAGATCTCGATTGCCTCGTTCTGATCGTGGGTGACAAATATGCTTGTAATATTTAATTTTTCATGCAGATTCTTCAACCATTGTGCCAGGTTCCCCCTGACCTTGGCATCCAGTGCCCCGAAGGGTTCGTCAAGGAGGAGGACCCTCGGTTGGGTGGCGAGCGTCCGGGCGAGGGCGACCCGCTGTCGCTGGCCTCCCGATAGCTGGGAGGGATAGTGCCGTTCATACCCGTTGAGCCTGACCAGGTGGACGAGCTCCCGCACCCGCTCCCGTATCTCCTTCTTTTTCCTGCGCTGTATTTCGAGGCCGAAGGCGATGTTCTTCTCAACGGTCATATGCTTGAACAGGGCGTAGTGCTGGAAGACGAACCCGATCTTTCTCTTTTGTGTTGATACGTGGGTCACATTGTCGCCGGTGAGGTAGATGATGCCCGAATCGGGCTTTTCAAGGCCGGCAATGATCCTCAGAATGGTGCTTTTGCCGGAGCCGCTGGGCCCGAGCAGGGCGACCAGCTCCCCCTCCTTGATCTCAAAACTCACGTTGTCCACGGCAACGAAATCCCCGAACTTCTTGTATAGGTTCTTGATGACGATGCCCATTGCTACCTCGATTCCTTCCGTGAATAGATGAGTTTCATGGTTATTAACAGGGAAAACGAGAGGAACGCCAGGACGATCGCGGCTGAAAATGCCCCTGCATAATTGAAATCGGTAAATTGCTGATGGATGAGTAAGGTGGCTGTTTGCGTCCTGTTGATGATGCTCCCGCTCACCACGAGCACGGCGCCGAATTCACCGATGGAGCGCGCCATGGTGAGGGTGGTCCCGTAGATAAGTCCCCACTTTATCGACGGGAGGGTGACCTTCCAGAAGGTTTGCCATTTGGACGCCCCGAGGATGCTGGCCGCCTCCTCCTGATCCAGGCCGAATTCCTTCAGCACGGGGATGACCTCCCTCGCCACGAAGGGAAGGGTGACGAAGAGGGTGGCGATGATCATGCCGGGGAGCGCATAGATGATCTTGATGTTGCGGGCCTCGAACCAGCTCCCGATCCAGCCGTGGGGCCCGAAGAGGATGACAAACATGAATCCGGCGACCACCGGCGAGACGGCGAACGGCAGGTCGAGGAGGCCTTCCACGCAGAGCTTCCCCCTGAAATCCTGTTTTACCAATACCAGTGCCAGGATTATCCCGAGCAGCGTATTGATGACGATGGCGGAGACCGTGATGATGCTGGTCAACCAGAAGGCGTGGCGTGCCTCCGGGGTGGTGATGGAGGAGAAAAACACGGAGAATCCATTGACGACAACCTGCTTCAAGATCCCGGAGATGGGGACGATGATCATCACCAGGAACCAGGAGATCACCGCGAGGATCAGGAAATTTTTCCCGAGCCTTCCGGATTTGCGGTCCAGCCTGAGAACCATGTCACGCTGTTTTTTCATACCGTCTGCTCCAGTTTTGTAACAGATGCAAGAGGACGAGAATGAGGAAGGAGGAAAGGAGCAAGATGACCGAAACCCCCAATGCCCCCTGTATATTGTAGCTTTCGATCTCACCGTATATGTATACGGACGCAACCTGGGTCTTGAAGGGGATGTTGCCGGCAACGATGACGATGGAGCCGAATTCACCGAGCGCCCTGCTGAAGGAGAGGGCCGCCCCGGTCAGGATCGCGGGTATCAGGGCGGGGAGAACGATCCTGAAGAATATGGTAAGGGGGGATGCCCCGAGGGTTTGTGCCGCCTCTTCCATGTCTTTATCCATCTCCAGAAGCACCGGCTGCACGGAGCGTACCACGAAGGGGAAGGAGACGAAGAGAAGCGCCAGTATGATCCCGGGCGTGTTGAAGATGATCTCGATGCCGTATTTCCCCAGCAGGTTCCCGATGATGCTTTTCGGTCCGTAGAGCACCACGAGCATGATGCCGGTAACCACCGTGGGTATTGCGAACGGGAGGTCGATCAGGGAGTCCATGATGTTCTTGAACGGAAAGTCATACCGCACCAGCACCCAGGCGGTGGCCGTGCCGGTGACGATGTTGATGAGCACCATGACGATGGCCATCCCAAAGGTGATCTTGAGTGAATGAAGGGCCTGCGGGAGGGTGATGTTCGCCCACAGGTTGGCAAGCCCCCCGCGAAATGATGCCGCGGTGATGGCCACGATGGGCAGGAACACGAGCAGCCCTATGTAGCTGAAGGCAAGCCCTCTCAGGATGGCGTCACCCGGGTCGATCTTCTTGGAATTCGTTCTAACGGTTCCTGGCGATCTCTTCAACAATCTTCCCCCACACCCCTTCCTGGCCGAAAAGATTCTTCTCTACCTCGTCCCATCCGCCGAGGTACTGAATGTCGAAAAGGTGCGGGGGCACCGGATACTCTGCTGCGTATCTCTCCTCCACGTCCTCCCTGAGCGGCCTGAAGCCATACTGGGCAAATGCGGATTGGGCCCGCTCCGACCAAAGAAATTCAACGAATGCCTCCGCCGCCCTTCGGTTGTTGTGCTTGTCCACGTTTACATCAATGAGTGCTGCCGGGTTTTCGATGAGGATGGTCTCATCGGGGATGATGAAGGGGAATTCCTTTCCCTCCTTCTGGCGTAATTTCGCCTCGTTTTCATAGGTTACCAGGGCATCACCCACCCCGTTTTCGAAGGTGGTGACCGAGGCGCGTCCCGATTTGTCCATTACCTTCACCTGCTTCTGAATGGATTTCAGGAGCCAGCGGGCATAGTCCGCATCCGGGTTCCCGGTATCCTTTTCCGTGAGCTTCAATCCTGCCCCGTAGATCGCATTGACGCACCACATGGCGCCGCCCGAGGTCTTCGGGCTCGGGTAGAGGACCTCCACCTCCCTGCGCGTCAAATCGATCCAGTTTCGTATCTTTTTGGGATTCCCCGGACGATGGGCAATCACCACGACCGACCGGGTGACAAATCCCTGGTAAGGGTTTGCCTTCCAGTCATGGGTGATAAGCCCGGCCTCCTTGAGACGGTTGACATCCTTCGCCAGGGAGAGGGCGGCAACATCCGCCTCGAATCCGCCGGCTATTGCCCGCGATTGTGCGCCGGAGGCGATATAGGATTCTTCGAACCGCACCTCTTCGCCGCTTTTCTTTCTCCAATACTCCCTGAAGGCGGGGATGATCTCCCGTTGATATACCTCCTTGACCACCGTATAGGCCCCCACGGTAAGGGTGACCTCATTCGGGACCGTCCTGGAGCCTTGATTTTTGCATCCCTGGGTCACCATGAGGAAAAGCATGAGAACGGCGAAGATCCTTTTCATAGTCATTCCTCCTACCTTGCCCCATTGAACGTAAGGGTGATTGTGCGCCGATATGCAATGCATTATGCGGATGGATTTCATGACCATCCATAAAACGTAAAATCTTTTGAAAAAGACTTCAGTATGTGCATGAAGAATGATAAAACAAGATTTTTAATATCAATAAATTAGCTTAATAGTACATAATTTGCCGTAAGAAACCTGCCGTCCGTTCGGCACACGTCACCGGGACCTCGCTGCTATGCGGTGGTCCGCATATAAAATAGCTGACAATGCCGCTGTATTCACGTCAGGGTTATGTACTAACATTGTATTACACTTATATCAATCAGTCGCATTTGTCAAGGAATCGTTTGCCCTATTTGTATCAC
>JBLIRP010000117.1:0-8921 GCA_049472355.1 bacterium
CATCCGGGGTCTCCGAGGTCGAGAGCGGTCTGTTTGAGTATTTGATCAACCTGCGCAGGGGTCAGGATTCCGCCGCTTGCCGATTGCATGAGCGCAATGGTTCCACTGACATGGGCCGCCGCCCAGGAGGTCCCCTTGCCCAAAAGAAGCTGAAAGGTGGTGAAGCTTGTTCCGTCGTGGGACTGCTGCAGTATCCCATCCGGATATCCATCGAGGTTTTGGTCCACGTTCAGGTCGCCGCCCGGGGCGCATACATCGATTTCCGCCCCGTAATTGGAATAGTCACCGATGGTCAGATCATACCGTACCCCGCTCACGGAGATGCAGACCGGATACGAGGCCGGGTAGTTCGGCAGGTTCGTGCTGTTGTTCCCTGCGGAGCATACCATGGTAACCCCGTTGTTATATGCATAATTGACTGCTGTCTCCAAGGAGACTGTCGGATTGTTGCCGAATCCGAAGCTCATATTGATCACATCGGCGCCGTTGTTTACGGCGAAATAGATCCCGTCCACGATATCGGTGAGGGTGCCGTTTCCGCCGTTGTCCATTACCTTTACCGGCATGATTGTGGCGTTGAATGCCACGCCCGCGCAACCGTAAAGGTTATTGGTGGTCTCGGCAATGGTCCCGGTGATGTGGGTCCCATGTCCCTCGTCGTCGTCGGGGTTGGCATCACCGTTGACGAAGTCCCAGCCCGCGACAAAACGGGTCCCTGAAAGGTCGGGGGCCTGGGCATAGATATCGTAGTTCTCAAATGCCACCCCGGTATCCAGAACAGCCACCACCACGCCGAGACCGGTTGAGAGGTTCCATGCATTTTCCGCATTGATCGCCTTGAGGTGCCACTGGTATCGATAATACGGATCATTGGGTATGAATGAGACCTGGCCGATGAGGTTCGGTTCCGCAAGGCGCACGATCGGCTCCAGATTGAGACGCACAATGAGCGCCTGCAGGTCCGGCGTGGGAGACGTCAAAACCAGCCTGGCCCCGGACAGCGGGCTCGAAGCCACCTCCCTGAGCCCGTAGAGCGCATAGAGCGACAGGATTTGGACCACAGAGGTGCCTGGCTCGAAGTGGAGAATGATCTGGTTGGGAACGAATCGCGGCAGGGGAAGCCACGAATAGGTCGGGAGGGTCAAGGGAACAAATTGTGCCTCGCACAGGGCGCTGGATAGTACAATGATGCAAATGACCGATATAAGGATCCAAAGGTTGCTTCGAACCTGCCTCCGCAAGGTAACGCAGGCCGCTTGCCAGGGCCTTTTATCAGTCCATGCCCGTATCTTCATCTCCCCCCCTATTCTTTCACCCGTGTTCCTGACGATTTTCGGACACCACTCACCGTAACCGCCGTCATTAGGGAAAGGTGAGCAAGACTTATGCCGCATGTACAGGGTATGCTGAAAGGTTATGAAGGCCCTATAAAACAAGGCAATTGAGCAAAGGCATGGGATGGGGGAGGGAGGATGCAACAGGGTGCATATATGAAAAGAAATATACATAAACTGCATATTATGCATATATATTCATATAGCCGGCAGACCATCGCCCCGGTCATCTTGCGGGACATCCTTTGAAAATGAGGACTATGCCCTGTCTGCGATAAAGGCGAGAACCCGTGCCTTTATTCGGTCCGGTTGAAAGAGGAAGTAGGGCAGGTCGCGCTCCGGCACCTGTCCCAGGAGGAAGGTCCCGCTTGTGATGGCGTAGGGGGGAGGCTGCCGACCAAAAAACCGCTCGATGATCCTGTCCTGCACCCACTCGTAGTTCCCCCCTCCTATGCCGTGGATGAACATGTCCAGCCGGTAGAGCCGGAGAAAAATGGTAATGGTGACAGCCCGGGGAACAATGGGCGCCTTGAGGGGATCGCTCTTTTCAATATCATGTGCAAAAAGCCGGCATCTTTTCCCCTCGCGAACAATCCAAAAGGGGAGCTCATCCTCCTGCAGGTGGGGGAAGGGAAAGTGCCTGTACCTGAACCTGAAGGTTGCCCTGTATTCATCCAGACTGGCGTTGAATATCTCCCGAAAGGACCGGTGATGCTCCTGAATACTGCGGAAGAACACCCGAAACGCTTCATCCGTGCAAAGGTCCGACAGGAAGCGGTAGCTCCTTGATATGGAATAGAATTCCAGAAAGGACCTGGCAAGGACCTCCTTGAGGCCGCTCAGATGAGCCTTTTTGAGGAGGAGAGTCGTGAAGGCAGAGAAGGTGTTGTACGCATCGTTATTTATTAAGTCAATTGATTTGCATAATAAATAATCATATTCCTTAATAAAATGATTTAAGTCATATCCTTTTTTAGTAACAAAATTCGATAATATGCTATCACTATTTATGAATGTGAGCACCTCGGTTTTCCCACCGGGGGTAGGCACCCTTGTCTCGATGTGCGCCCTGTCCGTATCCAGGAAGATGATCTCCTTGCATGCATCGGGAAGGGATTCCAGAAAGAGAAACTTGAGACTCACCCCCGGATTGAAGAAATACGGCTGATGGCACACCCCGATCCTGGTGGACGGGGTAATGGCGGCAACAAAGGAGGCAAGGTCCGGCAGGAAGATGATCTCACCGTCCCCGGCAGGGGGCTTGAGGAGCGGCCGCTTCATATGACATCTGCCATGTCGTCAACCCGTAAGGGCTCTCGGGAGTAGATCGCCTCGGCATACCCCGTTTGGATGAGCATCCCCAGGTATCGATTCTGCATTTCGATATAATCAAAGACAAAAGCGTTTTTGGGATTGTCAACAAACTGGGACCGGTAGCACCTGATCGCCCGCATCTTTTCCATGAACTGCTCCGTTATGTCCGCAAGAAAGCTGAATTGCGGCATTATGCGCAGGTGGGAGCAGAAATAGTAGAACAGATGGGGGGGATAGAGGGGGTCTCCCTTCAGGGAGACCTTGGTGAACTTTGCGTAGAATCGAGCCGCCTCAGTGATCCGTGTGGCGGCCCGGTGATCGGGATGGGCATCCTCAGGGTACGGGCAAAAGAGTATGTCCGGTCTGAAGAGCCTGATCCGTTCGGCAAGTGCACAGCGGGCCTCCTTGCCGTCAAAAAGGTATCGATTCTCCAGTCCCAGGTTCACCCGCTCGCTGATCTGCAGGATACCGTCGGCCTCCTGTGCCTCTCCTTTTCTCTTTTCCTCTGAACCATAGGGAGTGGGTTCGCCCGAGGTCAAATCCACGATGGAAACGGCATGGCCTTTCGATGCGGCATTGATGATCGCTCCACCCATGCCTAGCTCCGCATCATCCGGGTGCGGACTGACGATCATGAATCGTTTTCCCATACATTTAATCCCTTCTCATGTTTTTATGCAGGTATTACTTTTCGCAATTGAAGATTCCATCTCGGCAGTCTTATCCTTCCTTCGCCATTCTACATTCGCCATTCGCCATTCTACATTCGTTTTTATTCACGCAGGCATTCACCTTTCACTACCAAGGATCATGATGGCTCTTCGAAGGATTTCTTCACCTATTCACAACATCCATTGCACACCCTGCAAGGGCATTGTCGATGCATCCGGTTTCCCGGATGATGGTCCTTCGTTTTGCGGAGAGGATCTCCAGATAGTAGAGCAACCGGGTCCGGGGATCATCCAGCCCGTCGAGAAACCTCCGCAGTTGGTTGTTGTAGACGGCCGGGATGGGGACCTCCGTAAAGGGGGTCCGGGTCCGGACGATTTCCAGGATGATCTCAAGACCCAATCCGTAGCTTTCATCGCTGAGTAGGCATTCCTTCAAAAAGGATTCCCTGTATCCCCTCAATCCGCAAAAGGGGTCCGTAAATCGCACCGAAAAGAGCCTCTGGATCAGCCCCGAGATATACCGGTTGATACTGAGCCGGGATTGAGGCACATGTCCCACCTCCTTCTGCATCATGTATCGCGAGCCCAGCACCACCTCTTCCTGTTCGAGTCCACGGAAAAGGCGTGGTAGGTACTCCGGGTCATGCTGGAGGTCCCCGTCGATGGTGACGATCCTGGTATAGCCTTCCCCAAGGGAAAACCTGAACCCAGAGCGGAGCGCAGCGCCATAGCCCTTCCGAGCGGGGTGCCGCAGCAGGAAGGTACAGGGCCCTTGCGCCTCAGCACAAAAATCCCCGCTGCCATCGGTGGAGCCGTCGTCAACAAAGAGCACATCCTGGGAATACCATGTGCGCAGATGACGATAAAAATCGGCTATCGTGGCCTGCTCATTGTAAACAGGGCAGATGACGAGGTCTTTTTGTCGCATGAATATATCTTTTACTATGCCTGGTAGTGTATGCCGGACCCTCTCATGGGCATGATACAGCGGCCACACGATTTATCATCCCGCGGGATCCATAATCCGGCACCAATGCATCGCATACCATGCATTGACACATGGAAGGTGTTTTGGGTATAGTGAACTGTGAGAATGGCGATCGTGCCTTGGAGCGATGCCAATACCATAGATTGTAACAGACCCCCGTCATTTTTCAAAATGTATTGATGGAAAGAGGTATGCGATGAGCATGAAACGGTTGATCGGCGCCCTGGTCGGTGCAGTGATAGGTGTCGGACTCGGCTATATCAGCCGGTGTGTCGGTGCCCGGGGCTGAAGCATTACCGCAAGTCCCTGGTCAGGGATGATCATAGGCGCCCTCATCGGTTACCTGGTGGTTCCGGATTGAACGTCGTCCCTCCGGAACCACCATAAGGTGCGGTTCATATCCTTTTGGCACATGACCGGTGCCGGGCTTCATCCCCATTTACCTCCCGGTGACCATGTGCCTTCCTCAGTCAGTGCCTCTTTCATGTATGCCGTTTGCCTGCCGTAACGAAACGGACGGTTGTGCGTATCACCTCCGCCCTGTATCACCTCCGCCCTTGTCAAAGAGGGACATATCTGCTAAGGTTAGATTCTTTTTAGGCGGGATCATTCACCATCCCGTTCATCGGTTCCATTTCATCAGATTTACAAAGGGGTCGCATCCTCGCACATTCGCCCGCCGGGACAATCCCGGTTCAGGCGCTTCAGAATCATGGGCAGAAACAGTGAAAAACCGGATCTCACCGAAGGCAGCATTGTAAAGAATATCTGGGTGCTCGCCGTTCCCATGGTCATTGAAATGGTCATGCAGAGCACCTTCAATATAATAGACCTGTTCTGGGTAGGCAGGCTGGGCCCGCAGGCCATTGCCTCGGTTTCCCTGGCCGGGGTCATCCTGATGGTCTATTTCTCAATCATCATGGGTATCGCCACCTCCAGCTCCGCGCTCGTGGCCCGAAGGATAGGGGCAAAGGATGGAGAGGGGGCGAATTTCATCATCATCCAGGCCCTTTTCCTGGGCACATTCATTGCCGTCATCTTCGGGTTCATCGGGTATGTGAATGCCCGGTTCTTTATCACCGCGCTGGGGGCATCCAGTCCGGTCATCAGGGAAGGCTCCTCCTATCTGAAAATCATGTTCGCCGGGAATATGGCCATTGTTTTGATGTTCATCATCAATGGGATATTCAGGGGGGTGGGGGATGCGGTGGAGGCGATGAATGTGTTGCTCTTCTCCAATCTGTTGAATCTCGTTTTGGATCCCCTGCTGATCTTCGGCGTCGGGCCGTTTCCCAAGATGGGGGTGAGCGGCGCGGCCGTTGCCACTATCACGGCGCGTGTGCTGGGCATCCTTTTTCAACTGTACATCCTCCTGAACGGCACCGGGCGCGTCAAGCTCTCGTTCGATAAGCTGGCCGTGGATCTCGGCATCATGTGGCAGATCATTGCCATCGGTGTGCCCGCCTCCGGGCAACTCCTCCTGCGCATGGTGGGCATGCTCGTCATCATGCGCATCGTCGCCATCTTCGGCACCTTTGCCATCGCAGCCTACGGCATCGTCACCAGGGTCTTGCAGTTCATACTCTTTCCCGGTTTTGGATTGGGAAATGCATCGGCCACCCTGGTGGGCCAGAATCTCGGCGCGGGAAATCCGAAAAGGGCCGAGAAGAGCGCGTGGATCACCGGGAGCATCACCATGCTCCTCCTGGGAGCTTGCGCGACGCTTTTTTTTGTCTTTGCCGGTACCCTCATACGGATTTTCAACGATGACGCCACCGTGATTTCACTCGGCATAACCTGCCTGAGGATCATCTCTATTTCATACCTGTTCAACGGCCTGGGGGTTGTTCTCTCCCGCTCGTTCATGGGGGCCGGTGACACGGTTTCTCCCTTTGTCATCAATGCCCTCACCTTGTGGCTGCTCCAGCTTCCCATGGCATTCGTTCTGGCCAGGCCCCTGGGGTTCGGCATCAATGGCATCTGGTTGGCCATCACCACCTCGAACATCGTCAACGTCGCGATGAGCGCCGCATGGTTCAGGGTGGGGAGATGGAAATACACGATGATTTAGGACCTGCCCGGAAGGAGGATGAAGATCATGGATCAGGTGTGTGAACTGCCCCTTGAAAATGCAGACAGCGAGGAGATCAGGGACATCCTGCAGCGATTCCGCTCGGTGGCCGTGATCGGCGTCTCCGGAAACAACGAAAAAGCGAGCCACCAGGTTGCGCGGTATCTGAAGGAGCACGGATATACCATATACCCGGTGAACCCACGGTATCCAAGCATACTTGGGCGGGATTGCTATCCGAGCCTTCTGGAGATACCCGACCCCATCGAGGTTGTGGACATATTCAGGAGGCCTTCCGCAGTGCCGGACATAGTCGAGGATGCCATTTCACGCGGCGCACGTGTGATATGGATGCAGCAAGGGATCGTGAATAACGAGGCTGCACAGCGCGCCCGGGATGCAGGGCTCCGGGTGGTCATGGACCGGTGCATGATGTCCGAGCACAAGCGATTGGCAAAAGAGGGAAAGGTCCAGGGATATTAATGCGTCCTTTTGATGATCCACCTGATGAGCCTCCGGGGATCCCGGAAATCCACAAGATTCTTTAGGTTTACGTAAGGGATTTCCGCGCGGGCGGTGCTCTTGTGCCCGCCGGCGGAGCCTATATCGCCGAATCCGTGCGCAGCCAGCCTTCCTGCGTCCTTCCGTATTCCGTTGTTTCTGATGATGACGACCAGGTGATCATCGTAAAGTCCGGCAATAAAGGTCCAGTCGATACGGGCGATCTTCATGAAAAAATCGGCGATCAGCACGCATACATCCGGGTTTTCCACCGGTCCCAGGGTCACATACACGCGATCTTTCACGATGCATTTGTTTTCCAGTGCAATCTGATAGTACTTCAGAAAATCGATCGTTATCTCGGAATATTCTATCTTTCGTGCCAAGGTCACGTTGATGAATCGAAAAAGGTACTGAAAGGCCCTCAAGTCCTCGGGCAATGTCTGGCGCTCAAAGTTGCTGGTGTCGGTCTTTATGCCGTAGAAGAGCCCTGTGGCCAGCATTATGGAGGGCTTTATCCTTGCCGCCTTGAGGTATTCGGTCATGATGCTGCTGGTTGCCCCGTATTGGGGTCTGATATCGGTAAAAGGTGCGGTGGCCCCGGTCAATGGATGGTGATCGATGATCACGGAATAATCGAAGGCGGCGAAGCTCTTGTGGTGATCGGGTTGGGAATCGACGATGACAAATCTGGTAAAATCCCCGGTATTCAGACCTTCAAAGGGAACAAGTTTAACCCCCAGAAGCCGGATCATGGCAAGGTTGTCGGGCCGCTTCACCTCATTGATGTTTGTGATGGTGACACCGGCCACCTTGCGCCACAAAAGCCTTTTCATGGCCATGGCGCTTCCGATGGAATCCGGATCGGCGAATATGGGGATCAATACGCGGTCGTCCGGGGAAAACTGCTCGTACAATCGTCTCAATCGTTCCGTATTTGAGGGCATCGTGTACTCCTGATCGTGGTGTCCTGCGGCCGGGGTCTGAGACGCATCGCGGGCGCCCACTTTCCTGCGGCCGGTTTGGTAGTATCTACTACTATAGTCATACTGTAGCAAATTCTTCGGAATTTGTATAGATCTATTTGAGAAATAAGGAAATTATACTACAATCTTCATGCAGGCCTCGTGAACGGTCACCTCCACACCGGCAATGCGTGCCGTCAATTCCACTGAAGACATTTTATGACACGGTGATACCGTGAGCAGACATGGTTACGGCCCACGCCCCGACCCAACGGTACACAATGAGCATTGCCGCTTGCATCCCCCTGCGTTCATCCCCCTGGAATCACCGGCGCCGATCTGTTATTCTATACAAGGCCGTTTCCCCTGGAGGCGGAAGCCCTGTCTGTAATCTCTGCGGGTTTGATTCCCCGCCCCTTGGGGCGATCAAAAAAAAACAGTCTTAATACCCCGCTGCCTGCGGCGGGGCAGGTTATTTCGATAGCACCATGAGAACATGGGAATGAACACCCACGACACCACAAAGGTATTGCGATACCGCTGGCTCATATTCGGGCTCCTTGCCCTTGCCTACCTCTTTGTCTATTTCCATCGATTCGCCCTCTCCGTGGTAGCCGTGGATCTGGACAAGGCATTCCAACCCTCCGCTGTCCTGATGGGAATACTCGGGTCCGTGTATTTTTACTGCTATGCCTTCATGCAGTTTCCAGCCGGGCTGATTTCGGATTCCCTGGGCCCCAGAAAGGGGGTCGCCTGGTTCCTGGTGTTGGCCTCGATCGGAAGCATCATGTTCGGCATGGCACCGAACATCGGGATCGCGATCGTCGGCCGCCTCCTGGTGGGCCTCGGTGTGTCGCTGGTATTCATCGCGACCATGAAGATCCTCTCCCAGTGGTTTCGGGCCACCGAATTCGCCTTCATGGCCGCGGTGTTGAATGCGGTGGGAGGGGTGGGGATGCTCGTTTCTACTGCCCCCCTGGCCTTTATGGCCGCCCATCTGGGGTGGCGCATTTCCTTCGAGTTCATCGGGGCGATCACCCTTGCAATCGCCGTGATGGTCTGGTTTGTGGTCAAGGA
>JBLIRP010000118.1:0-8610 GCA_049472355.1 bacterium
TGGTGTCGATGGCATCGCCGATCTGGTCGACAATGGAGAGGATCTCCCTGGGTGAGCGGTTGATGAGCGGGATCTCGAAATCGGCATACGGGCTTAACGCATCGGATACAAAGAAGGGGAGCCTGTCCATGGCATCCAGGATAAAGTCACCCGCCTGGTGCAGGAGTGCCCCGATGTCGTCCACGTGCAGGTACCGGTAGAAGTCCCAGTCCAGGCCGTCGATGTCGATATCGAGGTCGGTTGGACTGGCAAGGTCGGGCACCGTGATGCTCACCTCGGCAAGATCGAGTGCCGGAATCCCTGAAATACCCGCGTCCACCTCGATGCCCCGCAGGAGGGCGGATGCGTCGCCGGCAAGGTCGAGGTCGAAATCGCCGAGCAGGGTGCCGGCGGTGAGGTCAGTGAAGGACCACATCTGGTCGCCCGTGGTCATGGGGTCGCTGTCCGCGGGAAGCGCTGCGGTGGCGGTCACATCGAGGGTGACGCTGCTCCCCGTGCCGCCAAGGGTCACGCCCACGAAACCGAACTGCGCCTCCACCGTGGGATCGGTGATGGTGAGGTTCATCTCCGCGGCCATGGACACCTGGTCCATGAGCCAGGCAGCAGGTCCCGACAGGTCCACCACCAGATCGAACCTGCCGTAGACCGCAACGTCAAGGTCGGCGGTGAGGCTTGCCTCGATGCTCACCAGCTCGCTGCTGAAGTCCCCGAGGTCGACCGCCAGGTCCTCCACAGGGGCGAAATCATGGCTGAACTCCACCGGGATGGTCAGCACCCTTTCTGCGGAGTCATAGGTGATGTCCAGCCCATCGGGAAGGAGGCCCGAGCTGCGGAATGCCTCTATGAAATTGGCGATGGTGTCATATATGCCGAAATTGAGCTGGTCGAGCACCTCATTGCCGTATGCGATGCCCAGGTCGATGAGATCCCCCACCTCCTGTCCAACGAAGGGGATCGCCTGGGCGAAGACCGCGGCATCGTTGAAGGTGTCCAGCCAGTCATCGCGCAGGTCCTGAAAATGGCTCTGGATGTCGCTAACCCCGATTCCTGTGGGAACCACATACAGGAAGTAGGAGCTTGTGCCCTTTACCGGCACAAACTCGAGACCATTGCCGAGATCCAGATCCACAAAGCCTGCAAAATCGCCCGCAGTGACGGAACCGTAGGTGAGGATCTCGAAGCTGTCTCCTACTGCGGGCTCAAAACCATTCCAAAGGTCGATGTCGAGTGTTCCGTCGAGGGTGGCAAGCCCGGTGACAATGGTCTGATCGTGGAAGCTATCCCCGGTACCGGGGGTGGTGCCCCCGATCTCGATCAGCAGGGTGTCAGTCGGGCCAAGGGTCAGGGTGGCCACCGTATCGACGCCGGGGGAATTGCCCGGGCTGTACACGCCGTTTACGGCGAGATCGTCCCCGGGCTGATTGGCGATGAATTGTGTTTTTTCGCGAATAATGGGTTCTGTTTGTTCAAGGAGGGGAGAGGAGGTGTCGGAATTAGGGATGCCGGAGGGGGCATTAAGGACACTTGATGGGGAACTTATTTCGGTAAGGTGTAAGGGGGGGGTGGAAACGGATACGGCAGGCGGATCATGGCCATGGAACACCTGCTCCTCGCGGGAGTCGTAATCGAGCCGGTCCGTTGCATACGGGGCGCTCGAGTCCAGTTGATCGGCACAGGCGCTCCCCTGCCCCGCCTGCTCCTCCTCCGCCTGTGCCTGTCCGCCTCCATTCCCGGAGCCAGGCAGCCCTTCTTTACAGGAGCCGCCGGAGCCGGCTACGGGCAGAGGCACTGATCCTGACGTGCCGTCTCCGGAGGTATTGCGCGTATCAAAGGTCACTTCCCTCCAGGTTGGATCTGTGTCCTCTATCTCAACCAACTCAGAAACCTCGTCATCCCTGTGTATCTCGGCAATGGCCATGCCGGCCGATGCAACAACCAGGGAATCGGGTATCGCGGCATCGAAGATGCTTCCACAACACATGTCGCAATCATGGAAGGAACAAGGACCATATGCCTTCAGAACACAACCTTTTGAAAGATCCTCCACCGTGATGTCCCTTGTTGGATCCGTTTCGGAATCCTCCACACCCATCTCGTAAAAAGGCGCACCCTCCCCTGCCCCGCTGCCGGTGGTCGTGGTGGCGGCGCCGTTTCCGGCAGGGGCATCCTCATCGGTCACGCCCGATGCCGCGTCGCTTTGCCCGGTGCCTGAAGTGCCCCCTTGGTCGGGGGTAATGGAAAGCGCATCGTCAGGCTCGGACGCAACCGAAGAGTCCTGCTCGCCCGGTGCCATGTCGCCCTCTTCGGCGCCATTATCTGGCCCGATCGTGCCCTCGTCAAAAGATGCAGGGGCTGTATAATCCCCTTCCGGACCGATAATCCGCTGGATGTTTCGGATCCCGCCTGTACAGGTGGCACTGCCGCAGGAGAGGTCCGCCAGGATTCCCTCTGCGCAGGCGGTGTAATCGAGGGTGTTCAGTCCTGCGCCCCCGTCGATCAGCCCGCTTACCTTACCCGCATCGGTGAACACGAAGGTGTCCTCGCCGGCGCCGCCCGCGAGGTCCTCGACCTGAGCAAAGGCCGCCCTGCCCACGATCCCTGCATTGATCCCGGTGATCGTCCAGGTGGTGTCCGCATCGGCACCTATGATCATGTCCCTGCCCGGGCCGCCATCGATGGTGAGCCGGATGCATACCGGTACGTTCAGGACCACGCGGTCGTCGCCCCCCCCGGCAACGATCCGCCATGATCCCTGCTTCGGAAGGCTCGCACCCGCGGTGTCGATGGTGATGGCGTCATCCCCTTCCCCGGTGAGGATGGTGAAGGCAGTGCATGCACCGAGGCCGTTGGCCTCGATGCTCACCGTGTCGGCATCGGCGCTTTCCGTGTCGTTTGCCCCCGCATCGATGGTGATCGCCTGGGCCTGGGAGATGAAAACGGGTGAAAGTGGAGTGCCCGCGCTTGTTACGGAAATTTGGCTTACCAAGGGAAGCAACTGCTCAACGACGATGGTGTCGCCCTGGGACACAGGATCTGAATCCTGGGAAGATTCATCGATGGTGGAGTTTTCAGAGCTGGTTGAATTCGTGAGGATGGTATAGGAGCATTGTGCTGCCGCATTGATATAGACGGGCTCTATGCCCCCGAAAGTGATCACGGTGCTCGCATTCTCGATGGACAGTTCTATGCTGCCCGTGTCCGCACCGGTTGCGGCGTAGTCCGCGCTGACGCACCCGTCACCCTGCAGACTGAGAATGTCCCCGAAGCCGATCCCTCCCTCGATGCTGATGCCCTGATCGAGCCAGAAGGGAATAGCGAAATCGATGGTGAATGTGCTTGTCGTATCCGGCGATCCGATAACGCGCACACCGATCGTATGGGCAAGGGACCCGCTCGCGCACACCGTGCCTATGGCGTTGTCGTAAATCTCGAGAACGTCCGGATCATCGGCGTGCAGCCGGAGCGTCAGGTCTGTGGTCTCCGGCCCTGCCGCGAAAGTAAGCGTCACCCCTTCCCCTGCGGGTGGGGGGTTCGCTACGTTCAGGGTTGCGACTCGCTCCTCGGTGATCGAGGATGCTCCCTCCGATGAGGTCGTTGGAAGTTCATCGGTTGATGTATCGGTCTCTTGATTGTTTGTGTCTTCTGAAGGCAACAACACCGATGCGGCTTGCGCAGGAAGGGCCGATGCCTTGAGACGTTGGTCAAACCTTTTTGTATTGGAAGGACTGGTGTTATCAGGGTATGGTTTCAGGGAGGGTTCTTCTGCTGATGTCTCCTCAGCCGCATCGCTTGCGTCCCATTGGTCGCTCGATGCCTGCTGATCGAGATCGCTGAACAGGTCGGAAAGCCCCTCCTCCGGGTGATAGGCTCCCGCCTGATCGGATGCCCGCGCGCGATGTCCAAGCTCGTCTTCCTTGATCTCCAGGAAGAAATCGACCGCCTTGAATGCAGAGACTGCCACGGGCCTTTGAATACCGTTTCCCGAAAGGAGTATCCGGGGCTCAAGCATCTCGAGAAGAAAATCTGACTTGTCGTTACCCATGAATAGACCTGTTGGTACAACGATGGTAAATTGACATGGGGGGGATTTGCAGTCTTTATTATATATAGCAGATAGGCATCTGAGATGTCAAGCGTGGCAAAATCTTGTCCCCAAATAATTTATAATATTTTGTTAATAATATAAATGAACTGAATGTCGCCAGCCTGTATAAAAACTCGGATGAGGGGATAATTCGACTAACTATTTAATTATATTAGTATATATCTCTATTATATTAGCATATATAACTAGATTATCTCTTATTTTCAAACCTATTGAACATAAAAATTTTTGTTCCACCCAGAGCATGTTTACAGCAATCCGAGCAACCCATCGATCAGCGTGTTGCACAGCCCGATTACCAGGCGCTGCGCGCGGGCCTTGGCCTCCACCGAAAGCTTCAGGGTCTCCATGACCGCCTCATACCCCCTGACCGTTTGCCCGGAATCGACATCCTTGCTCCTCAATCCCTGGACAGCCGTGCATGTTTTCACATCCGGGGCATCTACGTCGGGTTTCAATTGCTCAACGCATCCCCAATCACCCCGTAAGCATGCCTGCTCACATCGACGCAGCGACAGAATTAACATAAATGGCACCAAAAAAGACGAAGATTGTTTTTTTTAAATAAAGAGGTATAATGTTAATAGAAATAATTGGTAAGGGTAATCTACATTCCAGACTGATCTACTCCAGGGACCTTTTTTTAAGACGCGTATTGCAAATCGTACCGTTGGGGGGTCTCAATGAGACCGCTTCTAAGGGCACTGGCTGTATGTCTTCTCATTTCGGGGGCATCGGCACTACTTTGTCCGGCGGCTGTCGCCCAGGTAGGTTGCGGATTCCCACCCCTCTGGGATTTTCCCTCCTTTGCAAGTCAACCACTTGAACCAATGCCATGGGACGCGCCTGATGAATGTATCCTCGTGGACGATTTCGAGTATTGGGACAGCCTGCACAACCATGGATGGAGATATTCTTCCCCCGATTATCCGATCCACTGGCAAGGCTACTGACCGACTGAAGATTCGAATCGGGGATTCGGAACGGATTCCGATTCTATTCTGGGAGGCAGGGTGCTTTATGTCTATCGACCCTCCACGTATCCATACAATATATTATATAAAGATTGTTACATCTACCGTGCCCTTTCCACACCACCCTCCGAGGACATTCCGTCTGCACTTAATTACATAGACCTCTCCAACTACCCGATACTGTCCTTTTATTTTAGATCATATTATGTTGGATCATATCCGGAAACCGACATCGATGCGGATGATGTGTTTATATGCACCATTCGTGGAAAAACCAGCGCCGGTCAGAATATCACGGTCACAATCCGTCCCGATCCCGAGGATCAACCCTCCGAACAGATTTCCGAAGGGACTCAATGGGAAGAGATGGTTCCTATAACGGCCTATACAAGCGCTGTAACGGATTCTTCCGAAGGATCATTCCAGGTAACCATATATATGGACATCGCCATGCTGGATGCACACTGGCATAACATTGAGGTGGATGTGCCCGTTGCAGTCCGGAATGCCGTGGATGGATGCGAAGGTATCCCCGAGAAGGATGGCTGGTATATGACCAAGGCCGGGGACATCTCCCTTGACGGCGACCGATTTCGTATCGATCACATCTGCTTCGAAAAAAAACGTTTGCCTGAAACGTTGACTGCAGGTCTATCCAATCCCAACCTTTTCGAATTGGGCCTCCTCAATGCACGGATTCTTGAACATCATAGATACCTGTTTATGGCGGATTATGAGGTGCCTGAGGGGAGCATCAAGATTACCGACTTGATGTTCGATCCGGAGAATTTCCTTCTCGTTCAGGACCCCGACAACCCCAATGATCCGGTGGTGCGATACTGGACCGATCTTGGTGCCGATCCCAACAGGTTCGGGAAAGAGCCGGATCCAACGATCAGCAGCATCATGGGACGGGAATTCGTCGTGGATCTCAATCTGCCGATATTCACCGATCCCGACCTTTGCCTGACAACTACAGGGCCGGGGCCTTCGGCAAAGGCCATCATCGATTCAGGGACACTGAATTGGTACGTAGAAGCTGGTGGTTACCCCCATCAATATGAAGGTCACAGCGGCTCCGGTGCCGTGAGCTTCCGTAATCTCCCTGCATCCATGAGCCTCCACTGTCTACCGGTATACCCCTATGACGGCATGCCCACCTATCTCCCTGCATACAATGATGCCATGGGTCTGCTCAAGGCCATTGGAAAACCCTTCTTTACACCGGATCTCGTGTTCCGGTTGGAGTCGGCCCTGTGGAATGCCGGTGTGACCGTGTGGCCCAATATCGTGGCAATGGATTATACGCCGGAGTATTTCGAGGATCTTTTCTTCGTCATGGGGGTTACCGATGGCATCCATTGGGATACAATAAAATTTTCTGTCAGCGTGGTCAATTACCCGATGGAAAACTATCCCCCTGTAGTGCAACTGCCTGAAGAAGACCAAGTCTTCGGCATAGGCAGGGTCAACGAATGCATCGTTGACTTCATCGACCCTGATTGCTTCATCTTTTCGTTGTCTTCAGAGTCTTCCGAGCCTTCTGAACCCCGAAAGGCCCACGCACCGGGGTTCCCCATTTCCATGTCCTACAGGACCGACATGGAAGAACTTACATGGAATATCACCTTCAACAGCCTGCCCGAAGACAAGTATGGACCCTGGGTGGAGCAGATCATCCAGCCGGACAGTGGTCTTATAACCTGGGCACCGGATTTCGAGTGCGCCTTGGATACGATCATCACCTGCACGGATGCCAGGGACGCTATCGGGTTCGGGCAATTCACCATCTTCTGCCGGCACCTCCCGGTGGTTCATTATTCCGATGGCATGGTACCGTATTACCCCTTTACCATCCTTTATTCGTTGCAGCCTTCAGGTATTCAGACAAGGAATTCATACCTTCTTGCCCCGCCACTATTCAGCCTCTATGGTCCCCAGGGAGGCTTCTCATCGGGCACACCCGCCCGGGCAAACCGGTTTGGCACCGGCCTTATCTGGCCCCTTACGACCCATTATCCCGGCCTTCTCAATACCCTCTCCCCGAATAGAGCCTTTCTTGATACCGGTTTTGGATTTTCCGGAGGGCTCGATTCCTCCGGCATCTCAAAATCGGTTCCTTGGGGCATGGTCATGCCCTGGTGGGCGTTCTAAATACGACCCCTCTTGTCAAATTGCGGCAAATAAAACACCCCCGATAGCGCCTATATCACGCACCACTCTGCCGTGCCGCTGCCGGCTTTCTTCGGCCAATCCCCTAAGACTTACCATTGCCATAGACTCCGAGTTGACATATTATAAAGGTATAATATGCTGATTCTCATAAAATGATATTGTTGGACTTGACATGCGGTCCAGATTTTCCATTATATAAGGACTGGAGGTAATACTAAATGAATATTTCAGAGGATACTAAACCAATAACGTATCTAAAATCCCGGGCCGCAGATTTGTTAAAACAAATCAACGAAACACACCGTCCCGTAATCATCACACAAAATGGTGAACCAAAGGCGGTCTTGCAGGACCCTGAAAGCTATGAGGATATGAAAAACGCACTCGGGCTGTTAAAACTTACTACTCAAGTAGAAGAACAGATTAAGGATAATAAGGTAAAAACCCAGGATGAAGTCTTCAGCAAACTGGAAAAAAAATTGATACACAATGAAAAAAAAGTATGAAGTAAAATGGGCCAACGTTGCTGAAAAGGATTTGGCGGACATAATCGAATATATCTCTCATGACAGTCCCTCACGTGCATTGGAAATCTTAAGGGAAATCAAAGAAAAGGCATCAAATCTTTATCACACACCTGAATGGGACCGCGTCGTCCCCGAACTCCAAAAACAAGGAATATTAAAATATCGTGAATTAATTATTCCACCATGGAGGCTTATATAGGATAGCGGAGAATGACATATATGTTTTATCCGTGCTTGATTCCCGGCAAAATGTGGAAGATATTCTGTTTAAAAGACTCATAAATTCAAAAAATTAAACCGCTCACCAGACCCAGAATCCAAGCAAGGAATCTCCCTTGCAGCTTCATATGCAGGTTCGGCCTTTTATGGCGTTTCTGTTCATCGACTCGTCGCCATGCCCCATGCCTCTCTCGGATACAATCTCATGCCCTTGGTCCTTGTCATTCGATAGTCGTTTCTATATCATCTGAGAATCTGACAATAATGATGAAAGAGTGATCCATCGGCAGCGGAGCTTCACGATTTGCATTGTTGTATTATTGTCACCAAAGACTCCGACGTAGCGCCGGAGGAGGTGGAGGCACAATGAGGCAGAAAGACGATTCCCGCGGCGAGGTCGTCCTCTATCAGGCACCGGACGGCACTGTCGAGCTGGATGTGCGAGTGGAGCAGGAGAGCCTTTGGCTGAGCCAGAAGCAGATGTCGTTGCTCTTCGAAAAAGACACGGACACGATTGGACTGCATCTGCGTAATATATTCAAGGAAGGCGAGTTGGAGGAATCGGCAACTACCGAGGAATCCTCGGTAGTTCAAAAAGAGGGCAATCGAC
>JBLIRP010000119.1:0-8528 GCA_049472355.1 bacterium
GCTGACCGGACAGGTCAGTTTTATCATATAACCATATACTCCGACTCCCCCCTTCTGAAGACCCGGCCGACGATTTTTCCGTCGGCCGGGTTGCTATTTATTTGAGGCCTTCTGGAATGGCTCCTCCTGGTTGGGCACACTGCATGCCTGATATTTTTCCATATTCACCCTTTTCTTGATATCATTAAACCGGCAAGGCAAGACACACATCGGGCATCCCGGGGGTGAAAACGGCATTTTCACAGCACAATCGAAAGGATACAAGGGCAGATGTCTAAGAGGGCAATCCTTGATACGCTGTGTGGGAAGGAAGGATTTTCCGAAGCCTCGCCCACATGCTGCAGTGCCTATCCGCAGCACGCAGTCGCCCCCCTTCCCTTTCGCACAGTGTATTCCCGTCTGGGGATACTTGCATGAATCTTGCTTATTACAATAGAGTAACCATGCGCAAGATCAGTAATAGATTGACCATAACCTTCGGGTTATTGATATCTTCGGCGATTTTTATCTGCGGATGGTATTTTTACGGACAAACGGAACATCATCTGGAGAGAGAGCTGGGAGAGAGGCTGGTCGATATCGCTCAGACCATTGCCACCCTTTCGGACGGGGAGATTATCAGGCAGCTTGTTCCCGGCAATGAGACCGGTTTGACATACCGCAATCTGCTCTCCCGGATGAACCGTATCAGGCAGGGAACCGATGTAAGCCGTATTTACATCTTCGACAGGCATCATCGAAGCCTGGCGGATACGGAGGCCTCCATCCCCATAGGAACCGAATATTTGAAGCTACGGTTCGATCAAGTGGAACTGGGGCAGGTCTGGGGAAAAAAAGGCGCAGCCTCCGTCCTGTTCCGGGGTGAGGACGGGAATTACTATAAATCGGGGTATGCGCCTATCCTGGTGGGAGATGAGGTGGTCGCGGCGGTGGGTGTCGATGCAAGCGCGGCCTTTCTGCAAATATTGAAACGGTTCGGCCGCAATGTTTTGACCTTTGGCGCAGCCTGTATCATCGTGTGCGCGGCCATAGTGTTTATCGTGTCAAAGAGGATCACCAACCCGATTCACCGATTGGTCGCTGCCGTTGAAATGATCAGCTCGGGGGATTTGGAGGCCGGAATCACCATCGACTCCAATGACGAGATCGGATTTTTGGGAAAGGCCATGGAGCAGATGCGGGTGAATATCATAAAAAGGGATGGACAGATGAGGCTCATGCTGGCCAATGTGGCCCATGAAATCCGGAACCCCCTCGGCGGCATAGAACTGTTCTCCGGCATCCTGTCCGAAGAACTCGGGCATGGAGAAGATCCATTGGTTCATGGCAGCTCCGCCGGTTCGGCACGGGCCCATCTGGAAAAAATCACCACGGAGGTGCACAATCTCAATCAGATCATCGCGGAGTTTCTTGACTTTGCCAGGCCGCGAGAACCCAGGAAGGCCGATGTTTATCTGCACGAGCTGATTCAATCCGCCTATTGCATGCTGGCCCTGGAATTCGAAAAGGCGAGGGTCGAGTTTCAGTCCCGCATCGATCCCCTCCTCACGATCCATGTGGACGGGGAACAATTCAAGCGCGTATTCATCAATCTCTTTAAAAACTCGCTCCAGGCCCTGCAAAACAGCAGGGTTGCCGATGGCAGGGTCATGGTCCGGTCGGGGATAAGGGACGGGATGGTCGAGGTATCCGTAGAGGATAACGGGCCCGGGATTCCGCATGAAAACATGACCAGGATCTTCGAGCCCTTCTTTACCACGAAGGAAAAGGGCGCCGGCCTGGGCCTTGCCATTATACACAAGATCGTCACCGATCATGGAGGGCGCATCGAGATCCGGAGTACTGAAGGCGCATCCACGGCGGTCATTATCCGGCTTGTTTGCCCGGCGTGAGATGATGATGGAAACGTCGATGTGTCTTCGGCTCAAAGGAGGTATGGAAATCCCGGAAGGGATTTTCAACTGAAGCATTCACGAATCTTTTGATTCACAAAGAAGTATGAAGATACCCAAAGGGGATTTTCAGGTGAAACGCAGATGAGCCTGATGAAACTGCGAATATCGAATGTAGAATGTGGAATGTAGAAGTGAAACGCAGATGGGCCTTCGGCTCACAAAGAAGCATGCTCATCATATGACTTGTTTTTTAAAGGATAGGAGATTTTCAAACGAAACAATCATGCATCCTGGATCCTCCGGAAGGATAAAAATGCCGAACAGGTTTTTTTTGGATAAAATGCGCCCGACGCCCAGGGAAGGAAAACCGAATCTATGAGCAAAATTCTCATCATAGAGGATGACAATACCATGCGCGAAGGCATGCACTATTGTCTTTTGAAAGAGGGTCACGAGGTGGATTCCGCAGAGGACGGGAAGGAAGGTCTTTCCCTGATCAAACGGAAGGGATTCGACCTTGTGATCACCGATTACCGCCTGAAATCCATGAACGGTATCGAGGTCCTGGAAGAGGTGAAGAGGATCAATCCGGAGACCGACGTGGTGCTGATCACGGCTTACGGGACCATGGAACTTGCTGTGGAGGCAATGAACAAGGGCGCCTCGGACTGCGTGAGCAAGCCCCTGTCCCTCGATGAATTTCGATCGCGGATGAAAATGGTGCTTCAAAACCGGTCGGTCAGGCAGGAAAACCGCCGTCTGGGGGAGGAGAACCTGTACCTGCGCACACAGATAGCGCAGCAGTTCAACTTCGGGGAAATGATCGGGCAATCCAAGGCAATTCTGGCGATTTTCAAACAGATACAGAAGATCGCCCCCACCGATTCCTCCGTGTTGATCACAGGGGAAAGCGGCACCGGCAAGGAGCTGGTGGCGCACTCCATCCACAATCTCAGCCCCCGGCGGGACAGGCCCTTTATCAAGGTGAACTGCAGTGCATTGGCCGAGAGCCTCCTGGAAAGCGAGCTCTTCGGGCATGAAAAGGGCGCCTTTACGAGCGCCATCAGGCAAAGGCGCGGGAAATTCGAATTGGCGGATCAGGGCTCCATCTTTCTCGACGAAATCGGCAATATATCCGAGGGCATGCAGGCAAAGCTCCTGCGCGTGCTTCAGGAAAAGGAGATCGATAGGGTGGGCGGGGAGCACACCCAGAAGATCGATGTCCGGATCATCACGGCAACCAACCGGAACCTTTTTGAGCTGGTCCGGAGGGGCGAATTCCGGGAGGATCTGTATTACCGCCTGAATGTCATTCCCATAGACCTGCCGCCGTTGAGACATCGCAAGGACGACATCCCGCTGCTGGTCAGCCACTTCTTGAAGAAAAAGGGCACCGAGATGAAAAAGCCCATATCCAGGATCAGCGGGCAGGCATTGGAGGCCATGCAGCGATACAATTGGCCGGGCAACATACGGGAACTGGAGAATCTGATCGAACGCGCCATTGTCCTGTGCGAGGGAGACGAGATCCTGCTGCAGGATTTTCCCGTGTTGCTGGGAAACGGCGGACAAAACATCCTGAATGTGCCCACGGAAGACATGCCCCTCACCATGGTTATGGAAGACCTCGAGCTGCAACTGATAAAGCGGGCCATGGAAAAGGCGGGCGGCGTAAAGACAAAGGCGGCGGAGATACTGGGGATGAAGACAAGCGCCCTGTACTATAAATTGGAAAAATATAATCTGATATAATACATATATAAGGAGTGAAACCAATGAGCAGGATAGCACGGGCAGTCGGGTGGGTTTTCTTCCTGTCTATCATGGTGTGCCTTTTTGCCGGCCATGCCGGCGCATCGAATCATGACCGGAGGCATGCGCAGTCTTCAACGTGGGATGCGAGGATCTCAGAACTCAACCGGGCATTGAAGGAACGCCGATCGGAAAGGGTGCAATTATCGAGAAAGGCTGATCGGCTGGCTGAAGGTATACGACAGGAAAGGCAAAAATCGGGGGACACCGGCTCCCGGAGATTGGATTCCATGCTGAGGGAATCCCAGCAACTCGTGTCCGACCTCGAATCCGTTTCACGGCAGGTAGAGGAAATCGAGGGAAAACTCGCCCAGGAATACTCAACGGCGATTGCCGCCCTGGTTCATCAGGTCGAGGGGGAATCGGGGGAGAAAAAAAAGAAGGGCCTGCTCAACCGGTTGATCGACTATATCGAGCAATACGAAGGCCTCATGAAACCGGCACCGATGCAGATACCCGAGGTGAGTGTGGAAATCCGGGAGTCCGACACCCCGAGCGAGATACGCAGGAAGGCGGATTTTCTTGCCGACCAGACCGCATTGATGAAGGCCAAGATGCTCCAGATAGATGCGCAGATCAATAAGCTGGAAAAGGAAAAGGCCCTGCGTGACAAGGTAAGGGGATTCGCCGATGAGATCGATTTCTTCGACAGTACCCTCTTTGTGGAGGCACGAAGGGGCGCCCAGGCAGGGCCGGACACCGTCATACCCGACGGAGGCGAAGGGGGCGAGCCCGATGAAGGTGACGACGGACCGATGCTGGGTGACGTGTTCGACCAGGCGGCGGTGCCGTCGATCAATGTCCACGATGCCCCGGAATCCCTGCCCTCCGATCTGGTTCTTTCGACCGGCATCATCGATAACCGGATCGAACAATTGAGGCGACAAAGGCTCCGGCTGGATGATCTGAGCCGCCAATTGCGGGAAAAGATGCAAATCTTCTATAATAGGGCAGAGGAAGCAGGTTCATCGGGATCTCAATAAATACGACACAAAGCTGAACACGTGAAAAAATTCTGCCTTCTGTTGCTACTCCTTACCGTGACGTTGCTGCACCCCGATTTGGCTCCGGGGATTGATGATTGCAGGATTACGGGCAAGATTTCTCTGGGGTATGATGACCATGTGTCCGAACAATCCGACTCAACGGCCGGACGGTCCTTCACCCATGTATATCTGGATTCCCGATTTTCGCTGCCTCGATTCAAGCGTCTGGAAGGCGCATTCCGGCTCCAGAACGGCCTCAAGATCGTCAGGGAAGAGGAGAACATCGCGTTAAACCAGGTCGATCTCAGGTTCTCCCTCTCCCTTTCGCCACGAATCTCCTCGGAATTACTCCAGGAGTTGAAGCAGAAGACGGTTCCCGTCTCTTCGGCCTCACCCGTTCACTACGAATATGGCTACCTCTATTGGCATAGCGGCCTGGCATTCAAATACAACGGTGGTTTTTTCAGAGGCAGCATCAGGTACCTGGTGCGTCATCAGGATTATCAGGATGAGGATTTTTTCGATTCGGACAATCAGCAGACCCAATTCATGATCAATGCCGTGCTTTCTCCCAAGCTGACCGGATGTTTGACCGGAAAGGCGGAGAGAATCCGGTTTTCAAAGGAACGAGCATTCGATCCGGAATGGAAAGAGGAACGCATCGACACCTTGTACGGGCTCTCCATAGGGTTCGAATGGCTCGATATAATGCTTATAAATCCCACCTATTCCCTCCACAAAAACAGGTCACAACAGAGTGAATATGACTATTATGCCCATTACTGGTCGATCCTCGCCGCCATACCCCTCTGGCGGGAGACCACCCTGCAATGCTACGGGCATCTGCAGCGGCGCGATTACGAGTCCGCCCCCCCGCCCCCTTCCGAACCATTGGATGAAGAAAATACCGAGCAGTTGCATAAACTGCTGGTGCTGAGCCTTTCAAAGGAGGTGCGTACCCGCTGCTCCCTGGAGGTGCGCTATGCGCTGTCGCAATCGGACCCCTCCATCTCATCGTTCGGATATAAAAAACAATCCTATTCCCTCGGGGTATCCTATACGTTCTAAGATGTCTTCCCAGGATGCATGCATTTGACATGAGGTAGAAGTAGGTGTTTATTCCATAAGTAAGGGAAAAATAAAAAGTAAAGAAAACCGGGAGGCAAGGATAATGCTTACCAAGGCCGTCAAGATCTCAAAAAAGGGACAGGTTACCATTCCGAAGGTTATCAGAGAAAAACTCGGCACGAATATAGTCTCCTTTGTCATCGAAAAGGATGAGATTAAAATAAAGCCGGTCGATAAGGAGACCTACGGAAGGCTAAAGAGATATTCCAAAAGGTATATACCTATCGAAGAGGCACGAGAGAAGACATGGGGAAGCGTAAAGGATGAGTAAGATCCATCTCGTAGATACCAATGTTCTCTTACGGCATATCCTGGATGATCATCCGGACCTCAGTCAAAAACAGAAAAAGAATGTACCGGAGGTGGAACCGCTTCACATGGATGATGTGGGACGGCTCGTGCATGCGCACGATCTTGCGCATGGTGAACGCGTATATTTTTGATTAAAGTTTCGAAACTATAGAATCCTTGATCCCTTCATCAAGATCAGTGCCATAGATTCGCAAAAACAGTTCCTTCTTTAATCTGTCCGGTCTGATGCCCTTATCAATCAAGGAGCTTATCATAAAGCTCCCTGCAAGCTTAAACATGGTACACCCCATTTTTAACCTTTCCTCATTGCCTTTTTTCTTAAGCATTTCCTTGTATAGTTGTTCGATTGACACAGCGGTATCCATCATGAACGTATCTCTGCTAACAAGTCTTTTATCCCGAGTTCAAGTGCCCATTTTTTGATATAGTTCATATCAAGATTGCCCTCATTAATTAGATTTTTCGCATCTCTTAATTGTATTTCTGAATGACTGTCTTTCGCCCAAAACAGTTTGGATAAAATCAAATCTTCAATTCTGACAATATGGGTATCCATATCCTCAATCTTGATCCTTTTTCTTCTTTCAAATTCAAGTCGCCTATATGGGGTATTCTTTCGAATTATAAAATCTACCTTTATAACCTCTTTGAGATGTATGATATTAAATACACCCTCATTTTTTATTGCAGATTCGATCATGTCGAGATCAATGTAAAAATCGTCTTTAAAGAGATCATAAACCTTTTTTGTCTCGCCTTGTTTAAGCTCAATAACTATGTCAATGTCCCTTGTCATGCGTGGCTGAGTATAATAATTTAATGCCATTGAACCACTTAGCATATATGGTATACCTGCATTATTTAATCGCTTAATAATCTCCTTTAAAATAAACAACTCATCAATCATACATCATTTCTCAAAAAAATAGGTGTTCTCCCTGCTTCGTCCTTATGTAATCGACAAGAAACAATATACGTGCAACCTATTCATTTTGCAAGAAAATAGGGGCACCGTCTTCGTCATGAGAAAACACTACCCCAGCACGTCGAGCCGCCGGAGCAATCCCTCGTGCTGGGCACGCAGCTCCAGGGGGGATCCGGGACCCGAACGTGTCCAGGAAGGCCTCCACGTTCCTTTCATCCTCCATCCAGTCCTCCTTTTTGACCTCCAGGAGCTTCTCCAGGTTCTTCTTCGGCAGGTCCAGGCCCTCCAGGGGCAGGTCCTTGGGCTTGGGCACCCATCCTATGGCGGTCTTCTGGGCATCCACCTCGTTGTTGCACCGGGCCAGGATCCACTCCAGCACCCGCAGGTTGTCCCCGAATCCGGGCCACAGGTAGTTGCCCTCCTCGTCCTGGCGGAACCAGTTCACATGGAAGATGTGGGCTTGCGGCTGAAGGAGAATGTCTTATACTTCAGCATATGTTCAAGGGTCTTACGTATCTCATCAAGGGGCAGGTTTCAAGGAATCTTACAATTGTGGCGTGAGCAGCATCACAAAAGTTTCTTGAACTTCTCAATAGTTAGTCCGGCATCTTTTACAATGCCTGCCATCGTATAGGCATCCACTGGATTTGCTCTCGGTACGGTTATAATCCTTTCACCGTTTGTCATTGTAATATGCTTTCCTTGTCCTGCAATCCAAAAACCAACTTTTTCAAAAGCCCTTACAGCTCTTTCATGGTTTATCCCTGGCAGTTTGGGCATAGACTATCCTACTTCCACATAACGGGATTCCTTGTCTTTGCTTAAATCTTCAACAGTCTCCAAGTACGCCTTAATTGCATCCTTAATATTCTCTAAGGCCTCTTCTTCGGTTTTTCCCTGTGACCAACAACCAGGCAAACCCGGAACCCAAACGGCATAACCTTCATCGGTCTTTCTGAGATTTACTTTATATTTCATATATGCCTCCACAATTTACAATGAAGTTTTACCTCCCCATCCAGGACATCAACCATTACAAGGCACCTATCCAGATTCTACTCGACTTCGATCCAGAGAGAAGGAGGTTCATCAGGATGTATCCTGACCATTTGATCCGCTTCAGATGATATTTTTGATATTTAATAAGAATTCGCTTTACATGGGTAAAGTATAGACAGCATCCGAGTTTTTGTAAAGGTATTGCGGCAACTCCTGTTCCGCTATTTCAAGGCATCATGTTCAGGAAGAGGCATACCAGTATACTCGGATACCGGACGTGATGAGGACGCGGCTTACCCCAGCACATCCAGGCGCCGCAGCAATCCCTCGTGCTGGGCACGCAGCTCCAGGGGGATCCGGGACCCGAACTTGTCCAGGAAGGCCTCCACGTTCTTTTCATCCTCCATCCAGTCCTCCTTTTTGACCTCCAGGAGCTTCTCCAGGTTCTTCTTCGGCAGGTCCAGGCCCTCC
>JBLIRP010000012.1:0-16220 GCA_049472355.1 bacterium
CTTGACCCTGGTGCGCTGATAGGGGATGTTTTCTCTCAGCCCGTTCATGGCGCGTAATGACCGATCTTCTGATCAGCCGGACAGAGGCGTATATGGTTCATCGCCGGGTCATCATTTATGCGTCGTATCACTTTTTTCTCATGCCGGACACCCTGGTCAGGCTCCGGATCAACTCCATGAGGTGGGGGGCGGTCACCAGCGCCTCTCCCACCAGGATCCCCTTCACCCCCCAGGAGGCCACACGTTTTGCCTCGCTGATCCCCCTGATGCCGCTCTCGCTGATAACGAGGAGTTCCTTCGGGAGAAGGGAAGCCAGGCGAAAGGTGGTCTCCAGATCAACCCGGAAGGTGGCGAGATCACGGTTGTTGATGCCGATAATGCGGGCCCCCGAGTCCACAGCCCGTGGAATCTCCTCTTCTGCGTGAATCTCCACCAGTGGCTGCATCCCCAGCTCCCGGGCCACGTCAGCCAGTTCACGGATCTCGCTCGGGCAGAGAACCGCAGCGATGAGCAGCACCGCATCCGCCCCCCATGCCCGGGCCTCGTACACCTGGAAGGGGTGGATGATGAAGTCCTTCCTGAGAATGGGCAGGGTGCAGGCTGCCCGGGCCCTGGCCAGGTCCTCCAGGCTCCCCCGGAAATACTCCTCCTCGGTAAGCACGGAAAGGGCCGAAGCACCGAATTTCTGGTATGCCGCAGCCTGGGATTCCGCATCCAGGTCCTTCCGCATGGTGCCCTTTGAAGGGGACGCCCGTTTTATCTCCGCAATCAGCGACAGGTGCGTGGAATCGGCGAGGGCGCCGTAAAAGTCCCGGGGGGGTGGTGCTGCAAGTGCCTTCGCCCTGACGGCGTCAAGCCCGGGGTCGGCCGCAACGGCGGCATCCACTCGCTGCCGCGTGGTGTGAAGGATTCTGCCCAGAAACGACTGTTTCATGGCTGCGATGCCGTGAGGGGGATCATCCGGCGCAACCCCTCCAGCTTGTCCATTGCCGCACCCGAATCGACGCTCTCCTGCGCCTTGCGGATTCCCTGCGCCAGGTCGTCCGCCAGGTCCGCCACATAAATGGCGGCGCCTGCGTTGAAAAGACAGATATCCCGCTTGGGCCCTCCTTCCCCGCCGAGTATGGCCGTGCACAGCCGGGCGTTTTCCTGTGCCTCCCCGCCCTTGAGGTCGCTTGGGCGTGCCAGGGAAAACCCGAATTCCACGGGATTAATCTCGTAGGTGACAATCCGGCCCTGCTTCAACTCCGTGACCCTGGTGGGTCCGGTGGTGGTGATCTCGTCGAGACCGTCCATGCCGTGGACGACCATGACATGCTCGCTTCCCAGGTTTTTAAGGACCATGGCCATGGTCTCGGTGAGCTCCGGGGCATACACGCCGATCAACTGGGCCTTTGCCCCTGCCGGATTGGTCATGGGGCCCAGGACATTGAACACCGTCCGGACCCCGATCTCCCGCCGGGGTCCGATGGCGTATTTCATGGAGGCGTGGAGCAGGGGTGCAAACAGGAACCCGATGCCCATCTCGTTGAGGCATCGCTCCACCTCCTCCACCGGCGCGGTGATATTGATCCCCAGGGCCTGGAGGCAGTCCGCGCTCCCGCAACTGCTCGAAACCGACCGGTTGCCGTGCTTGGCCACCATGGCACCCGCTCCGGCGGCAATGAAGGCGGAAGCCGTGGAGATATTGAAGGTGCGGGCCCCGTCGCCGCCGGTTCCGCAGGTGTCGATGACCGGCCCTTGCGCCTTCAGGTGGGTGGCCTTTTCCCGCATGATTTCGGTGAAACCCGTGATCTCGTCCACGGTTTCCCCCTTCATGCGCAGCGCCGTGATGAATGAAGCGATCTGGGCGTCCGTTGCATTGCCGCTCATGATCTCATCCATCGTCAAGGCCGCCTCCTCCCGGGAAAGGTCCTTGCCGGTAACGGCCTTTGTAATCGCCTCTTTAATCATGCCCGTTCTCCTCTACAGCGAATGTTCAGCGGGAGCACATGCCTCAGATAAAGTTTCTCAACAGGTCCTTCCCGCACCGGGTCAGTATGGACTCCGGGTGGAACTGGACCCCCTCGATGGGGAATTCCCGGTGGCGGATGCCCATGATCTCCTCCTGGTCGGTGCGGGAGGTCACCTCGAGACACTCCGGCAGGGTCGCGGGATCAACAATAAGCGAGTGGTAGCGGGTTGCCTCGAAGGGATTGGGGAGTCCATGGTACACCCCCTTGCCGTCATGGTGGATGAGGGATGTCTTGCCGTGCATGAGCCGCCGTGCCCGAACGATCTTAGCGCCGAAGGTATGACCGATGCACTGGTGACCGAGGCATACCCCCAGCAGGGGGATCTTCGGACCGAATTCCCGTATGACCTCGTTTGATATGCCGGCCTCAAGCGGTGTGCACGGGCCCGGTGAAATGATGATCCGCTCCGGTTTGAGCCGCGCGATCGCCTCGATGGTGATCCGGTCGTTTCTGAACACGCGCACCTGCTCACCCAGCTCGCCGAGGTACTGGACGAGGTTGTAGGTAAAGGAGTCATAATTGTCGATCATCAGAATCATGGCACGTTCACCTCGTCAAGGCACACCAGTGGGTCCGCGCCGTTTTCCCGAAATTCGGCATTCCCGTATTCAGTCGCCGTGCTGCGCACTTCCCCCTTTGCCTCCCTCTGCCAGTCGAATGGCCTCCACCATGGCGCCCGCCTTGTTGATCGTTTCCCGGAATTCCTTATCCGGGTCGGAGTCAGCCACGATCCCTGCGCCTGCCTGGATATATGCCTGTCCATCCTTCACCACCACGGTCCTGATGGTGATGCAGGTATCCATATTCCCGGAGAAGCTGAAATAGCCCACCGCGCCCGCATACGCCCCCCTGATGCTCGGCTCGGTTTCCTCGATGATCTCCATGGCCCGGATCTTGGGTGCGCCGGTCACCGTACCTGCCGGAAAACAGGCGACGAGGCAGTCATAGGGGTCCTTGTCCGGGCTGATCCTCCCGGTAACCTGCGACACGATGTGCATGACGTGTGAATAGCGCTCTATGGTCATGAGCTCCGGGCACCGCACCGATCCGTATTCGCATACCCTGCCCATGTCATTCCGGGCAAGGTCCACCAGCATGATGTGCTCTGCACGCTCCTTGGGATCGGCGAGGAGCTCTTCCGCAAGGCGCCGGTCCTCCTCCTCCGTTGCCCCCCTCCAGCGGGTGCCGGCGATGGGCCTTTCCTCCACCGCGCCTTCCTCCACCCTGACCATGAGCTCCGGTGAGGAACCGATGATGTTGAGCCCGTGGTGCTTCAGAAGGAACATGTACGGGGAGGGATTGATGAGGCGCAGGGACCGGTAGATGTCGAAGGGGTCGCACGAGATGGTGGTGGAGAACCGCTGGGACAGAACCACCTGGATGATGTCGCCCGCGGCGATGTACTCCTTGGCCTGCTGCACTGCGCGCTTGAAGTCCGCCGGCTCGAAGTTCGATCGCAGGGGAAGAGGGGCTGCCACCGGCTCTTCCAGCAGTGAGATTGGGGGAAGCGGTTGTTTCAGGTCGTGGATGATGCCGTCGATCCGCGCGACCGCATCCTCATAGGCTCGATCGATGGCCTTGGTGCTCATATCCCCGCCGCCGTCCGGTTGATCGAGGTATGCATGGGAGAGCACCTTGATCCTGTTGGTCATGTGGTCGAAGATAAGGAGGGTGTCGGTGATGAAGAAGAGGCACTCCGGGAGATGCAGCACGTCCGGCGCCCTTTCGGGTAATCGCTCCTCATAGCGGACCATGTCATAGCCCAGGTATCCCACTGCGCCGCCGATAAACCGGGGCAGCCCCTCCACGGCGACAGGGCGGTACCGGGACATGAGGTCCCTGAGGAGAAAGAGGGGATTCCTCCCCCCTGCATGCATCTTTTCCTCATGTGCCGTGGGCTTATGATATCCCCCCCGGATGGTGACGCCCTCCCGGTCCGCCTGGAACACCTGCACCGGATTGGTGCCCAGAAAGGAGTATCGTGCGATCCTTTCCCCGCCTACCACGCTTTCCAGGAGAAAGGAGGATGCATGGCGGTCGATCTTTTTGAATGCGGAAACCGGTGTCTCGGTATCCGCGCACAGATCCCGGTAGATCGGAATGAGGTTCCCCTTGCAGGCAAGGGATCGAAACTGTTCAGGATCAGGATGATACATGCGGTCCTCAATACATCGGGCATTTGCGGATAATAGAAAAAATAATAATGGAATTATTAAATTATATGTGTTTATCTTCCAAAAAACAAGGGCTGGAAAGGGGTGGGTTCAGGGTGCGGGGGGCTTCAGTCCGCGAACATCACAGGAGCGGTTCCACGTCGATGCTTTTCAACTCCACCGACAGTGATCGCTGGAGCAAGTCCACCGACACCACCAGCTTATTTTTCCCCGGATCGGTCTTGACCAGGATCCCCTCCACCCCGGTGAGGGGCCCGTTCACGATCCGCACCCTTTGGCCGATTTTGAGGTAGGGGAACGGATTCAACATGACATCGTTGTTGAGGAGTATGCGGATCGAATCGATCTGTTCATCGGGGATGGGCACCGGTTCGTTCTGGTTTCCCACGATCCGTGCCACCCCCGGGGTCTTGAGGACATGGAGCCAGGTATACTTGTCGAGGTGGACATTGATGAAGAGGTATCCGTTGAACAGGGGGACCCTGATCCGCTTCTTCCGGTCCTTTCTTGTGCTCCACTTCTCTATCTTGGGAAGAAACACGGGGATCTCCTTGGCGGCAAGGCGCATGTGCACCATGTCCTCGTGCCTGCTGCTGGTATGCACCGCATACCATTTGAAAAAATCCGCGTCCGTATCCATCCTGCTCCTTTTCCTGCGGCTTTATGAAGGAGATACGAAAAAAATTCATATGCAGCGTATATTGTAGCGTATATACGCCGGATTTTGCAAAGTGGGCAATCACGCCCGGTGCTCCGTCACTCGATATCCGCCGGCATGGCCCTCTGCTCCCCTGACTCGTCCCTGGTGAGCATCTCGATCTTCTTTTCGGCCATCTCCAGCCTTTTGTTGCACAGACGCGCGAGCTTTATCCCCTCCTCGAACAGCCGGAGCGCATCCTCGAGTCCCGGTTCCCCCGATTCCAGTTGGTGGACGATCTCTTCAAGCCTCTTGAGTGCCTTTTCGAAATTCAATGCATCCCGTTCCCCTTTTGAATCCTTCTGCATCGTTCCCCCTTTCCTGCCCGTGGATGATTGACTGAAGAATTCCCTGCACACTACGTGCGCGGCATCCGGCGCCACACCGGCCCGGGACATCTCACGCCGGTCACTCGGACCCCTCGTTCGGCTCCCCCCGCTGCTTCACCTCGCACACCGCCCCTCCGCGGTGAAACCTGAGCCGGACCAGGTCTCCCGCTCCCAGGTCCGCCGACGTGCGCACGATCCTCTCATCCGGGAGCCTCCAGCACAGGGAATAGCCTCGCTTCAGCACGCCCAGGGGGCTCAGGGCGTCCAGCGCCCCCATGGCGGCGGCAAGGGCCTGCCTGCGCTGGTGCATTATCGTCCGCATCAGGGAGCCGAGCCTTCGCTCGTGTTCCCCGACACACGCACGGAGCGTTGTCAGCGTCTGGGAGGGATGGAGCCTCGCCAGGAGCCGTTCCGCATGGATCGTCCTCTCCCGGCACCTTGCCGTGCACAGCGACATCGCCCGTAACAGCCTCGTTTCCTGCTCGTCGACCGATTCCTGGGTGCTGCGAATGAACGACAGAGGATCCCGGAATGCCCGGCCCTCGGTGAGATGACGGACCCGGGTGCGGCTCATCTCGACCCGGTGCATGACCACCTGCAGCAGCCTTTTTCCCAGGGTGGCGAGGTGCTCCTCCAACTGCTGTCTGTGCTGAACAACCAACTCGGCTGCTGCGGAAGGAGTGGGCGCCCGGAGGTCCGCCACGAAATCGCTGATGGTGTAGTCGATCTCATGTCCCACCGCGGAGATCACCGGCACGCGGCAGGAAAAAATCGCCCGCGCCACCACCTCCTCGTTGAAGGACCAGAGGTCCTCGATGGACCCGCCGCCCCGGGCGAGGATGATGACCTCCACGCCGGGCTGCACCTCCAGTTCGCGAATGGCCTGGGCGATCTCCTGTGCGGCCCCTTCCCCCTGCACGCGGACCGGGTTGATCAGTACCCGCACCGCAGCAAACCTGCGTTCCAGGATGTTCAGGATATCCCTGATCGCCGCGCCGGTCGGTGAGGTGACGATCCCGATCCGCTCCGGCCAGAAGGGGATGGGCCTCTTCCGCCCCTGTTCGAAGAGACCCTCCTTGGCAAGGCGCTCCTTGAGCTGCTCAAACGCCTTCTGAAGGGCACCGGAACCGAGGGGTTCCAGGTAGTCACACATGAGCTGGTACTCGCCCCTGCGATCGTACACCGTGATCTTCCCCCGGGCCAGTATGCTCATGCCGTCCTCCGGCTGGAACCGGAGGAATCGCTGATTCCCCTTGAACAGCACGCACCGAAGCTGTGCCTGCTGATCCTTGAGCATGAAGTAGACATGGCCGGAGGAGGGTACCCTGAGGTCGCTCACCTCCCCCTCCACCCAGACCTCGAAAAACTCCTCCTCGAGGCGGCCCCGGATGAGCGCGGTAAGCTGGCTGACCGTATAAGCGCGTGCGTTGATACTGCCGAGGACATTCATCCTGTATCCCCTGGGTGATTCCCCCGATGATTTTGTCTAAGGTCATGAGTCCATCAATAGTATAGTTATACCATAAAATGCATAAAATGTGGTGCCCGTGACAGTCGCAGGGATTCGGACTGTCCGGCCCCATGCGCCCGCAAAATCTTGTCAGGAGAAGCGAGCCTGGAAGATGAGAAAGGCCTTCCCGTCCGGCGGAGGAATACGTCCGCCCATACTCGTCCTCTTTTACCGAGGCATCGAGGTTTGCTATGATAATTACCGGATTGTGCCGCATGCTATTGTCTGGGAAGGACCATCTCGTGTATACTAATCGGGATGCATAAGGGCACTCAAGGTGGTGCGGTTTCGCGAGCAGGCCGGGGCCTTTATGCTATGCCTGCGCAACAAGCGGCGTTCGGGGACAACAATGGGCAATGAAAAAGACACCCGTAACGACGGCAACGCCCCATCAGCGGACGAAGGCCCCCTCAGGGGCACGGTTGTCGGGGTGGCGGTCGGGGAGAGGCGGGGGGCCGGCAAGACACAGGTGCCCTTCATCGACCTGCAGGAGGGCCACGGGGTCCTCGGTGACGGCCACGCGGGAACTGAAAAGCAGGTCAGCCTCGCGGCAACGGAGGATATCGAGCATATGAACCGGACCCACGGCCTCCATGCCGGGGTGGGCGATTTTGCGGAAAACATCGCCACGCGCGGTATCGACCTCATGACGCTTTCACCCGGGGATGATCTCCGGGTGGGACCGGCACTTCTCAGGGTCGTCCGTAAGGGCAAGACCCCCGAGGAGATGAAAGACCACGCCTTTTCATTCAAGGGGCATGTCCTGCTGCCTACACGGGGCCTGTTCTGCCGGGTGGTCAAGGGAGGGCGGGTGAGGGCAGGGGATACCGTTTCGGTGGTGGGGAAGTCGCAGCATTTTCCCCCCGCCGGGGAAAGGAACGAGGATAACACGACGGAACCATGAACGATGATGAAAAGCGGATCATCCCCCTTATAAAGATGACTGAAAACCAGGAAGGGATCATTCATGCCCTGGAGGGAGGAGGGCAATTTCAGACCCGTCTCCAGGCACTGAATATACGCATTGGAAAGCGCGTCAAAAAGATTAGCGCCACGCCGTTTCGCGGCCCGGTGGTGATCGAGGTGGAGAGGTCCAAGGTGGCCATAGGTCACGGCATGGCGCAGAAGGTGTTGGTCGCGGTCAGCGACCGGAAGCCTCGCCCATGAGCGAGGTCCCAGGCGCACCCGAAGCGAGCCATACAGGCAACGGTAACTGGAAGGGGCAACATAGTAGCTCCGCTGCGCTTCGCCTGACAAGTCTTGTTGGCGCACCCCCCTCCCCGTACGATGTTGAGCGCTTGCATGCGGGGGACCGATAGGTGAAGATCCTTCTGATGGGCAACCCCAACGTGGGCAAGAGCGTCATCTTTACCCGCCTCACCGGCGCCCATGTCATCTCCTCCAACTATCCCGGCACTACCGTTGGATTCACCAAGGGGAACATATGGCTCCATGGGCAGCGGCATGAAATCATCGACGTGCCGGGCACCTATACCATCAGTCCCACATCCAGGGCGGAAGAGGTGGCGGTGGAGATGCTCGCCCAAGGGGACCTGATCATCAATGTGGTGGACGCCACCAACCTGGAGCGGAGCCTCTACCTTACCACCCAGCTCCTGGAGCGGGGAGTCCCCGTCATCATCGCCCTCAACATGTGGGACGACACCAGGCACCGGGGCATCAACATCGACCTGGACCGTCTGCGGGAATTGGTCAAGTGCACGGTTATCCCTACGGTTGCCGTAACAGGGGAGGGGATCAAGGACCTGGTGGCCGCACTTCCCGGGGGCCCCGATGATCTCACCCCCGTGCTCACCAATGCCTGTTCATCCGACGATGAGCGCTGGACCCATATCGGGCAGATCATCAAGGAGGTGCAGCACATCTCCCACCGGCATCACACCTTCTTCGAGCGGCTCGGCGACGCCACCATAAAGCCCCTCACCGGCATCCCCTTTGCGATTTTTGTGATCGGGCTTTCCTTCACCATCGTGCGGGTATTGGGGGAAACACTGATCAACCGGCTGCTGGACCCCCTGTTCGAGCGCTACTACGCCCCTTTTATCATCAAGGTCGTGGAGCTCGCCTTTCCCTCAGGGATCATCCACCATATCCTCCTGGGGGAATCCACCAGCTTCCTGGAATCCATGGGGCTCCTTATCACCGGCATCTACGTCCCCATCGTCCTGGTCCTCCCCTACATCCTGTCATTCTATCTCGTGCTGAGCTTCCTCGAGGACTCGGGCTACCTTCCCCGGCTTGCCGTGCTCATGGATACCGTCATGCACCGGATCGGCCTGCACGGATTCGCGGTCGTCTCCTTCATCCTGGGGCTTGGGTGCAATGTGCCGGGTGCGCTCTCCACCCGTATCATGGAGACCAGGAGGGAGAAGTTCATCGCCGGGACCCTCCTCGGGGTATCCGTGCCGTGCATGGCCCAGACGGCGATGATCATCGGCCTGGTGGGGCCTTACGGCAACCGTTACGTATTCTTTATCTACGGGGTCATTTTTTCATGGGGCATCCTGGTGGGGGTTATCCTGGACAGGCTCCTGAAAGGGGGAAGCCCCGAGATCTTCATCGAGGTGCCCGGTTATCATGTGCCCCACCTGGGGACCCTCTTCAAAAAGCTCCGGATGCGGATCAACGGTTTTTTGAACGAGGCGGTGCCCCTGGTGCTTCTCGGCGTGGTGATCATCAACCTGCTCCACTTCCTCGGGGTCCTGGAGTTGATCGGCGCCGTGGCGGCGCCCGTGCTCAAGCACGGGCTGGGACTACCCAAGGAGGTGGTCTCCGCCATGATCATCGGCTTCCTGAGGAAGGACGTGGCAGTGGGGCTTTTGAAGCCCCTCCGCCTCAGCCTCAAGCAGCTCATCGTTGCCTGCACGGTCCTCACCATCTATTTTCCCTGCCTTGCCACCTTCTTTGTCCTCCTCAAGGAGTTGGGGCTCAAGGACATGATGAAATCCGCCTTCATCATGATCGGGAGCTCCATGCTCGTCGGAGTGATACTCAATCTCGTTTTATAATTATAAATTGAAGAAGGACCTATCTTCCGATTAAAGAAGGGAGGAACTAAACCCGCGATAAGGGTCCGACGGGTCCCCGGGGGACGTCCTCCAGGCATGGGTTGAAAATAATCACTTGATATATTGTGAGATGGGAAGGGGGTGCGCCTGTGTGCAAGGGAGCCGAAACAAAAGGTACATCGTCTTCCCCTACGATAATGAGCACGTATGGATGAATGGTGGTGAAGGTGCCCCTGTTTTCCAACAATGAGGTCACATCCGGCATGGTAAGGCGGCCCTCGAAGGGCAGGGGGGTGGTGCGCCGAAGTCCCGTTTTCCCCTTTCTCCTCCTCTTTTTCCTGGCCCTTTGCACGGCGCCCCTGGTCATCCGGTCTCCTTCCGCCGTCATCCACCAGGACTATACCATCGGCCCCCAGGACAGGCTGAAGATCGAGGTGTGGGACAACTCCGACCTCACCCGGGAGGTGTCCGTTTCCCTCATGGGCACCTTCACCTTTCCCCTGATCGGGGAGGTGCGTGCCGAGGGCCTCACCACCGACCAGGTGCGCAGGGAGCTTGTCCGGCTTCTTGCAGACGGGTATCTCATCGACCCGCAGGTGACGGTGACCATCAGCGATTACCGCAGCAAGCAGGTGAACATCCTGGGCGAGGTGAAGGAGCCCGGCACCTACCCCTACACCAAAAAGACCTCCCTCATCGAGATGATCTCCCTGGCCGGGGGGCTCACCGAGGAGGCGGGGCCCGATGCATTCATCCTGCGCTCAGGGCAGGAGCTTCCCGCCGGCCTGCCCGGCGTCGGGGCCGCAGGGCCGTCCGATAGTGACCCGAACTTCTCCATGAAGCGGGTCGATCTGCACGAGCTTCTCCAGGCAGGGGAAAATATATACTTTTTGCTTCAGGAGGACGATACCATTTATATACCCCGGGCGGACTTCTACTATGTGCTCGGCGAGGTGAACAGGCCGGGGCGGTACAAGCTGGAGAAGGACACCACCGTGCTCAAGGCCATCACTACCGCGGGGGGGAATACCAAGAAGGCGAACCTCAAGAGGATCACGGTGGTAAGGGAGATCGACGGGAAGGAGGGCGAACTGCCTGTGGACCTTTTCCAGCCGATACAGCCCGACGACATCATCAGGGTGCCCGAGAGCTTCTTTTAGATACAGCGAGGTGCTGAACATGGAACCGTCGAAGCCAGGCATTCCGTATCAGACGAATCAAGGGCAGGTGGTTTCATTCGTTCCCAAGACCAGTCCCGAGGAGGAGATCAGTCTTCGAGACTACTGGCTCGTGGTGTCCAAGCGGCGTTGGTCGGTGATCACCGTGTTCGTCATCATCGTGGTGCTCACCACGATCACCAGCTTTCATGCCACCCCGATATACCGTGCCACCACCAGGCTGCAGATCGACTCGGAAAACCCGAACATCATCTCGATCGACGAGGTGATGAACGTCTCCCCCTCGGACCGGGACTATCAGCAGACCCAGTACCAGTTGCTGCAAAGCAGGAGCCTTGCCCGAAAGGTGATCGAGGAGCTTGACCTTGCCAACAGCCCGGAGTTTACCAGCATAGACAGCGCCTTCCTCAGATTTGTGAACGCCATGAACCCCCGGCGGCTCATCACCGGCCTGCTTGGTGCCCTGCGCGGTGGGGGTGAGGAAAGGCAGCCCTCTGCCGAGGAGCGGGAGGAGGGTCTGATGTCCGACCTCATCGACGAATACCTCGGCCGGCTGCAGGTGGACCCCGAGCGGAACACCAGGCTGGTGAGCGTCTCATTCAGCGGCATGTATCCGAAGGTCGTCTTCGAGATCGCGGACACCCACGCCCGGCTTTTCATCGAGCACAATCTTGGGCTGAAGTTCGCCGCCTCAACCGATGCGATCGAGTGGCTGGACCAGCACCTGGGCCAGCTCAAAAAGAAGGTGGAGGAGTCCGAGGCGGACCTGCACCGCTACAAGGAGAAAAACAGCATCGTATCGCTCGAGGAGCGGCAGAACATCATCGTTCAAAGGCTCTCCGAGCTGAACTCCGCCCTCACCCGGGCGAAGACCGACCGGATCAGGCTGGAGACCCTGTATCAGCAGGTCACCAAGTACGCGGGCACGGAGGCGGTGATCGAATCCCTGCCCTCGGTGATCAACAACAGCCTCATCCAGGAGTTGAAGACCGAGTACATCGGGCTTCAGGCCGAATACAACCGGATCGCCAACAAGTACGGCGCAAAGCACCCCCACATCGTGGAGATCACCTCCAAGCGTGACCTCATCGGGGAGAAGGTCCGGGCGGAGGTGCAGAAGATCATCAACAGCATAAAGACCGAGTACGAGATCGCCCTGGCCGAGGAGAACGTGCTGAAGGAGGCCCTTGAGGAGCAGAAGCGGGAGGCCATGGAACTGAACAAGAAGGCCATCCGCTACGGCGTGCTGAAGCGCGAGGCGGAGAGCAACAAGGAGGTGTTCAACGTGGTGCTGAACCGGCTCAAGGAGACCGACCTCACCCGGGGTCTCAAGGCGAGCAACATCACCATCGTGGACCCCGCCGAACTGCCTCAATACCCCATTCGGCCCCGCAAGAAGCTCAACATCATCCTGGCCGCCGTCATCGGGCTCATGGTAGGGGTCGGACTCGCCTTCTTCTTCGAGTACCTGGATGACACCGTGAAGACCCCCGACGACCTCAAGCGCTACTTCGGCATGCCCTTTCTGGGTCCCATACCCCACCACGACTTTTCCCAGCACGCCTCCCAGAAATACCCTGAGCTGGTCACCTTCTTCGATCCCAAGAGCAAGGTGAGCGAGGCGTACAAGGGGCTTCGCACCAGCATCCTGTTTTCCATCCCCAAGGAGGGGGGCAAGGCGATCATGATCACCAGCGCCGGCCCCGCCGAGGGAAAGAGCCTCACCGTGGCGAACCTCGCGGTGAGCCTGGCCCAGACCGGAAACAGCGTCTGCATCCTGGACTGCGACATGAGAAAGCCCCGGCTGCACAAGCTCTTTCACTTCGAGAACGAGGAGGGCTTAACCAGTGTTCTGGTGGGCAAGACCCCCCTTGCCGGGGTCACCCGCAACGGGATCATCCAGGGGCTCTCCCTCATCCCCTGCGGCCAGCGCCCCCCCAATCCCTCGGAGCTTCTCGGCTCCCCGCAGATGCAGACCCTGCTCGATGATCTTCGGCATCTGTACGATTTCATCATCATGGACTCCCCCCCCCTTGCCGCGGTGACCGACTCGGTGGTGCTCGCCCGGATCGCGGACGGGGTGTGCCTGGTGATCAAGGGAGGGGAGACCGGCCGCGACGTGATCAACCGCGGCGTGGACCTTTTGCGCAACGCCCAGGCCCAAATCCTGGGCGCGGTGATCAACAACATCGACATTGCCAACAAGCGATACTACTATTACTACCAATACTACTACTACAGCTACTACGGGGACGAGGACGAGGGCCCCCGATCCAAGCTTTCCGGAAAGCGCCACCGCAGGCACAGGAGCTTATAAGGTACCCAGATCGCGGGAACGTGTCGGGCCTCCCCCCGCCGCGTGGCGGTTCATGTTGACCATGAGGTCGGTATGCCATCACCTGAAGAAATTCAAACACTTTTCGTTGACAAAAAATATCAACCATGCATATACTATTTTAGAGAAAGGGAACTTAAATAGGGAGGTTAGACGTGAAATTTACACGCATTACTGTTAATCCGGATCAAATGGGAGGCGTGCCCTGTATCCGCGGATTGCGTATTCCTGTTTCAACAGTAGTGGGTATGGTTGCTGATGGCATGAAAGAAGAAGAGATTCTCAATGCCTTCCCCGATCTTGAACAGGAGGATATCCGCGAAGCCTTGCAGTATGCTGCAGAGGCTGTACGTGAGCGCGGATTGCCATTGGTAACCATACGGTGAAATTTCTTGTGGACAATGCCTTGTCTCCCTTAACGGCTCAAGGACTACGTCAGGGTGGATTTGATGCTGTCCATGTGAGAGATTATGCTATGCAAGCAGCAAGCGATACGGAGATTTTCAAGCGTGCTGCTGATGAAGGACGAGTCATTATCACCGCTGATACCGATTTCGGTACGCTCCTTGCGCTTAGGCACGAAACAAAACCTTCATTGATCATTTTTCGACGGACATCTCAGCGGCGACCTGAAGCCCAAGTATCGCTTGTAAGTGCCAACTTGCCGCTCATAGCGGATGACTTGGAAAGAGGCGCCATTGTTGTTTTTGAAGAGAATCGAATTCGCTTACGTACCCTTCCGATAGGTTCCGAATAAAATTGGAATCCCGTATGAGTTCTTAAACCTCTTACAATTCTCATTGTCAATTTTTAAATAATCACAAAATTCCCGCGGTGTGCATTGAAAAATCCTGAAGGATATCGTGGTTATTTTCCAAAAAAATCCGAAGATGAATATAGGGAGTACGATATAATCCTGTTCATTTCCCGGCAGACACCATATATCATGGTTACCATGACTGCCGTGGAACTCCATGCGCAAGACGGGCATGTAAGGGAGGTTAGAGCGGTGAAGTGGGAGGAAACAAGTATCATTCTGATCGGCGGTACCGGTTCCTTCGGCAAGAGGTTTGTCGAGATCATGCTCAGGGAGTTTCACCCGAAGAAGCTGATCGTATTCAGCAGGGATGAGCTCAAGCAGCATGAAATGCTCACCAGCGGTTTCGATCATCCGAGCCTGCGCTATTTTATCGGTGACGTGCGCGATGTCGAGCGGCTTCACCGGGCCATGCACAACATGGATGTGGTGGTCCACGCCGCAGCCCTCAAACAGGTGCCCGCCTGCGAGTACAACCCCATCGAGGCCATCATGACCAACATCATAGGCGCGAAGAACGTGATCAACGCCGCCCTGGACACCGGGGTGAAGAAGGTGATGGCCATCAGCACGGACAAGGCGGTGAACCCGGTGAATCTCTATGGCGCCACAAAGCTGTGCGCGGAGAAGCTCTTTGTGCAGAGCAACACCTATTCGGGCTTCATGGACATCCACTTCAGTTGTGTTCGCTATGGTAACGTGGTAGGAAGCCGCGGGAGCGTGATCCCGCTGTTCATCAAACAGCGTGATAATGGGGGCATCACCGTAACCGATCCCCGCATGACCCGGTTCTGGATCACCCTCGATCAGGGGGTGCGATTCGTGATCCGGTGCATCGAACAGATGCACGGCGGCGAGATATTCGTGCCCAAGCTCCCCAGCATGAACATCATGGACCTTGCCGCTGCCATCGCCCCCGGGTGTCCGGTGAGGAATATTGGCATCCGTCCCGGTGAGAAGGTGCACGAAACCCTCATCTCCGAGGACGAGGCACGGTACGCCGTGGAACTGGACGACATGTGCGTGATCGAACCCGCCCGGCCCATGTGGCCGTATAAACCCTGGAAGGGAAATCGCACCTTTCCGGACGGATACCGGTACACCAGCGATGCCAATACCTGTTGGCTCACCCACGAAGAGCTCAGGGAGTTGGTCAAAGATCCCCAATGAACCAGGTGGAAACCCGACTGGCAATGGACAACGGCACCCCGGTCCGCAACACCCCCCTGCCTTATGGCCATCAACAGATTGACGAAGACGACATCCGGATGGTCACCGACGTGCTTCGCTCCGATTGGCTGACCACCGGACCGAAGGTCGCCGAGTTCGAGGAGGCGTTTTCACAGATCACAGGGGCGCGGCAGGCAGTGGCGGTAAGCAACGGCACCGCGGCGCTGCATACGGCAATGCACGCGGCCGGCATCGGCCCGGGCGACCAGGTGATCGTTCCCGCCATGACCTTTGCCGCAACCGCCAACTGCGTGGTATTCCAGGGAGGGACCCCGGTGTTTGCGGATGTGTCGCCGCATACGCTGCTCATCGATCCGGACCAGGTTGTGCACAAGATCACCCCCCGCACGCGGGCGATCATCGCCGTCGACTACGCAGGCCAGCCCTGCGATTATGAAGCGCTTCGAACCATTGCCGGCCGTCACGGCCTGGTGCTGGTTGCCGACGCCTGTCACTCCCTTGGCGCCACCTACCGGGGCAGACCGGTAGGGACTCTGGCGGACCTGAACACCTTCAGCTTTCATCCGGTGAAGCACATCACCACGGGCGAGGGGGGGATGGTCACCACCGGTGACCCGGTAATGGCCGAACGGATGAGGCGTTTTCGAAACCACGGCATCGGCTCCGACCAGAACAAGCGGAACGAGCAGGGCACCTGGTATTACGAGATGACGGCCCTGGGATACAACTACCGCATGACCGACTTTCAATGCGCCCTGGGGATAAGCCAGTTGCGCAAGCTCGGGGCCTGGGTGGCCGCGCGACAGGAGATCGCCCGGCACTACCACCACGCCCTTGCCGATATAGAGGGTGTGGCCCCTTTGGGCGTGCACGGCGACGTTACCCATGCCTATCACCTCTACGTGGTCCGGTTGGATTCATCACGGTTCAAGGCAGGCCGCGAGG
>JBLIRP010000120.1:0-8479 GCA_049472355.1 bacterium
CCTTCCGATAAAGGTGCGGGCTGCCGCCTGTGCTTTTCGAATATATACGTGCGGGTGTCGTTTATGGGCGTCCGGCAGGAGGCACGCAGAGCTCCATCGCCCGAGACTCGAAACCGGTTTGTATATCATGTATATTGTTATCATAATAGTATCTTTCTTATAAAATCTGCCACTTATTCATTGCTGGAAGTAGTGCCCTGTGTTTAGGATGCTCGGTGGCCGCAGACTGGTTAGATTGCCGTAGACTGGTTTTATTTCGATTTTGTTGGAGGGAACGCTGACATTCTCCGGATCACAATTGCTCCTTTTCACCGTCCGCGGGCTGATGGTCGGAAGCGTCTATGCCCTCATCGCCCTCGGGTTTCAGATCATCTATAACACCACCGGGATCATCAACTTCGCCCAGGGGGAGTTTGTGATGCTCGCCGGGGTGGTGGCGGGATGGCTCCATGACGTCCACCACCTTCCCCTGTGGGTGGCGATTCTGACTGCGCTTGCCGTGGCGACCCTTGCGGGGGTGATGATGGAATGGCTCACCATCAGACCTGCGGCCGACGCGAGCCTGCTCATCCTGATCATCATCACCCTTGGGGTCTCCATCATGCTCAAGGCCCTGGCCTCGCTTTTCTGGGGCACGGACCCCTTTTTCCTCCCCGACCTTTCAAAGGGGGCGGTCTTCCGCCTGGCCGGCGTCCATGTGGAGGGACAGTACCTGGTGATCATGGGGAGCACCGTGGTGATCATGCTTCTCCTGGGGGCGTTCTTCCGGTACACTCGCACCGGATTCGCCATGCGCGCCTGCTTCTTCAATCGCCCCGGCGCCAGGCTGGTGGGGATCAAGGTCCGGCGGGTTTCCACCATCTCATTCGGCATGAGCGCCCTTCTCGGGGGGATATGCGGCATCCTGGTGACCCCGGTCCTGTCCATGAACTTCGCCCAGGGCACCATGCTCGGGTTGAAGGGGTTCTGTGCGGCCATCCTCGGAGGCATGGGGAATCCCCTGGGCAGCGTGATCGGCGGGCTGAGCATCGGACTCCTGGAGCAACTGAGCTGCTGGTTTTCCTCCGTCTATCGGGACACCCTGGCCCTCACCATCGTGGTGGTCATGCTCATCCTCCGCCCGCAGGGGATTCTCGGGGAGGGCGGGTGATGTATCCGAGGCCCGTATCCCGCCTGAGGCTCTACCGGGGACAGCTCTTCCTGGCCCCGCTTGTCATCGCCGCGCCGCTCCTCATGCCCCGGTCGTATGCCTATCTCATCGACCTGTTCAGCCTGTGCGGCATTTACGCCCTCATCGTGGGGGGGCTCACCCTGCTCATGGGATTTGCAGGACAGATCTCACTGGGGCATGCGGCATTTTATGCCCTGGGCGCCTATTGCTCGGCGCTTTTTTCACTGCGCTGGGGGTTTCCCCTATGGCTTGCCGCCATTATCGCCCTCGTCGTCACCGGCATCTTTTCCCTGGTCATGGGTTATCCCCTCATGCGGCTGAAGAGCCACTACCTGGCCCTTGCCACCCTGTGCGTGGGGATCATTGTGTACGAGGGGATAAACCGATCGGAATCGCTCACCGGCGGGGCAAACGGGCTCTTCAACGTACCCCGGCTGATGATCGGGGGGTATGACCTGAGCAGGCCGCTTCCCCGCTACTACCTGGTGTGGGGGCTGGTCCTGCTGATGACCGTATGGCTTTGCAATATCTTCGATTCGGGACTGGGAAGGGGGCTTCGGGCCATCCATGCGGATGAATCCGCCGCCCAGGCCTTCGGCGTGGACGTGAACCGGTACAAGCTCGCCGTATTCGTGGGCTCGGGTGTCCTGGGCGCACTGGGCGGCATCCTTTACGCCCACCTGTATAGCCCCTCCTATCTCGGGCCCGAGGAGTTCAACCTCATGGTCTCCATAAAGCTGGTGGTCATGGTGGTGATCGGAGGGCTGGGAAGCGTGTGGGGAGGGATCGCAGGGGCCATCATCCTGACCACCCTCCATGAGGTCCTCACTGTTATCGGGGAGACGTTCCGCATCGTGCTGATCGCCCGGATCGAGCCGTTTTTGTATGGCCTGATCCTGGTGCTGATCATGATCTTCTTTCCCGAGGGGTTCATACCCGGGATGAAGCGGGGGATCATGGAACTCTGGAAGAAACGGACGAAAAGGGATGCCCATCCTGGGAGCATATGACATAACCTGCCGCTTCGGCGGCCTGGTGGCGGTGGACGGCGTCACCTTCGAGGTGGAGCAGGGGGAGATGGTTGCCATCATCGGCCCCAATGGGGCGGGAAAGACGACCATCTTCAACCTGCTGAGCGGTTTTGTGCCCCTGGCCGGTGGAGATGTGCGCTTCAAGGGGAAGAGGATCAACCGCTGGCCGCCCCATCGCCTGGCACACGCGAGGATGATCCGCACCTTTCAGGACGCCCGTCTTTTCCGGAACATGAGCGTCCTGGAAAACTGCCTGGTGGGGATGCACGCACACGGCACCACCGGACTCATGCGCACCTCCCTGCGGTTAGGGTCGGTGGTGCGGGCGGAGGCGTCGCTCATGAAACGGGCCTACCGGATACTGGAGCGGATCGGGCTGGAAGGGCGAGCCCACGAGAGGGCAGGGGAGATCCCCTTCGGGGAGCAGCGGCTGCTGGAGCTTGCCAGGGCGGAGGCTGCGGAGCCCGAGCTTCTTCTTCTGGATGAGCCGGCTGCAGGGCTCAACATCATGGAGACCTCCCACCTCGATCGGCAGATCAGGCGGCTCAATCAATCGGGGATCACCATCGTGGTCATCGAGCACGACATGCGTCTTGTCATGAGCCTCGCCACGCGGGTGATCGTGATAAACAGCGGCAGGAAGATCACCGAGGGGACGCCGGAACAGGTGCAGAACGACCCCGCGGTGATCGAGGCGTACCTCGGGGGGGACTGATGCTGAAGATCATACACCTGTGCGCCGGGTACGAGAACATACCGATCCTCAACGGCATCTCCTTCCACGTGAACGAGGGGGAGGTGGTCACCCTCATCGGCGGCAACGGTGCAGGGAAGAGCACGGTGCTGAAGGCGATCACCGGTCAGATCCCGGTCCGGGAGGGGAGGATCTTTTTCTGCGACCGGCGTATCGACGGGCTCACGCCTGAGCGGATCGCACGTCTCGGCCTCTGCCTTGTGCCCGAGGACAGGGGGCTTTTCGGCGGCATGACCGTGGAGGAGAACCTCCGACTGGGCGCCTTTCGGCTGCGATTGGGCGCACGGGATTTGAGGGATGCCATGGATGATGTCTGGGAGTTTTTTCCCCGGCTCAAGGAGCGGGCCGAGCAGAGGGCCCGGACACTGAGCGGCGGGGAACAGCAGATGCTCGCCATTGCCAAGGGGTTGATGGCAAGCCCTCGGCTGATGCTCCTGGATGAGCCCTCGGTGGGGCTCGCCCCCCAACTGGTCAGGGAGATTTTTTCCCGCATTACATTGCTGCAGCGGCGGGGGGTCACCCTCCTCCTGGTCGAGCAGAACGTCCGCCATGCCCTGGAGTGCGCGGATCGCGGGTATGTGATGGAACGGGGGAGGATTGTGATCGAGGGAAGCAGCAGGGAGCTTCGGGAGAACGAGGAGGTCAGGAAGGCGTACCTGGGGGTTCAGGATTAGGGGAAAATCGATTATAATGATGCAGATGTGGAGGGAATGAACGCTATGGACAGGAGGCGCGCATCGTGGTAAAGGATCTGATCTTCGGCATAATGGGGGGGCTGGGGCTCTTTGTCTATGGGATACATCTCATGGGTGAAGGGCTCCATCGGGCGGCGGGCAACCGGATCAGGCAGATCCTGAGGTCGCTCACCACCAATCCCCTGATGGCCACATTCGTAGGGGCCACAGTCACGGCGCTCATCCAGTCCAGCTCAGCCACCACCGTGCTTGCCGTCGGGTTCGTGAATGCGGGGCTCATGACCCTGGAGCAGACCGTGGGGGTCATCTTCGGCGCCAATGTGGGGACTACGGTCACCGCCCAGATCATCGCCTTCAAACTGACCGACTACGCCCTCCCCATCCTGGGTATCGGGTTCGGCATGCACTTTTTTTGCGACAAGAAGTTCTGGAAGGATATGGGATCCTTCCTGCTCGGGTTCGGCATGCTCTTTCTGGGGCTCTCCATCATGACGTCGGTGGTGAAGCCGCTGGCAGGGAACCCTGCGGTGAGGGATGCATTCATCAAATACAGCAGCAATGTCTTCCTCGCCCTGCTCATGGGGATCGTGGTCACCGCAATCGTGCAAAGCAGCAGCGTCACCACCGGGATTATCCTGGCCCTTGCCACGGTCAACCTCATCACCATCAAGGGGGCGATTCCCCTCATCCTGGGCTGCAACATCGGCACCTGCATCACGGCGCTCCTCGCCTCCATCGGCACCTCCCTGAATGCGAAGAGGACGGCCTGGGCCCATGTGTTCTTCAATATCATCGGGAGCACGATATTTCTCATCCTGTTGCGTCCCTTCACCTTCGTCGTGGTGCATACCTCCACCGATCTCGTGAGGCAGTGCGCCAATGCCCATACCCTGTTCAATATCATCGGTGCCGTCCTTTTCCTCCCCTTCACCACCATCTATGTGAGTCTCATCAAAAGGCTCGTGGGCGGCTGCAAGGAGGAGAGGGAGGTCGAATACATCCCCACCTACCTCGAGAACCATCTCCTGAATACCCCGGCAATTGCCATCGACGCCGCGACAAAGGAGATCATCAGGACACTGAAGCTCACCAAGAAGATGATCATGAGCGCCATGCAGGGTTTCTTCAATAACGACCCCAAATACCTGCAAAAGATCGATGCGGAGGAGGACGCCATTGATAACCGGCGCCTCGACATCACCAACTACCTGGTGGAACTGATGCAGCATGAATTGAGCGAGGAGGTGTCGAAGAAGATCCCCGCCATGATCCACGTGATCAACGACATCGAGAGGATAGGGGACCATGCGGTCAATCTCAAGAAATTCGCCATGCAGAAAAAGGAATCGAACCTCACCTTCACCGAAGTTGCGGTTGCAGAAATCAAGACGGCGTATAACGAGCTGATACGGATGCTCGACACCACCATCAACGCATTGCGCACCAATGACGTGAGGAGGGCGGAGATTGTTCTGATAAGGGAAGGCAGGATCAACCGCATGAGGGACGAATTCAAGGCAAATCACATAAAACGGCTGGAGGATGCGAAGTGCCATGTGCTGTCCGGTGTGGTGTTCATCGATATGCTTGCCAATTTCGAGAAGATAGGCGATCATTTAACCAATGTCGCGCAGGCCATCATGGAGAGCCTGCAGTGGAACGGTGCTTAGCGTCACCCACGAAAGGGGGAGATTGCCATGAGGTGACGGGAAGAGGGTGTATGACGCAATCCGGCGTGATTTCCACAAGGGGAGAAAGGGAGCGTCCCTGATCATTGAGAAAGGAGAACGATCATGCCCATCAGAAGGGTGTCGTGTTGTATCGTAATAGCAATCCTTGCGGTTGCATGCTGTATAACGCCGCTTGCCCGGGCCGAGGAAGGACCGATCAAGGTCGGAGGGCTCTTTGCGCTCACCGGTCCTGCAAAACACATCGGCCTGCCCACCATGAATGTCGCCGAGATGATCGTGGAGCGGATCAACAACTCGGGAGGCATCAACGGCAGGAAGCTGGAGCTGATTGTCGCCGATACGGAGGGTGAACCCAGCAAGACGAATATTGCATTGAAGCGTTTGATAACGAAGGACAAGGTGGTTGCGGTGATCGGCCCCACCCGGACGGGCACCGGTATGGCCAGCCTCCAGACCATAGAGGAGGCACGGATGCCGACGGTGATGTGCGTGGGCGGCGACCCGGTGATAGAGCCGGTGGAGCAGCGCAAGTGGGTCTTCAAGACGCCCCAGCGCACCACCACTGCGGTGGAGAAGATCTATACCTACTGTCAAAAAAAGGGTCTGAAGAGGATAGGCCTGCTCACCGCCTCCGACGGCTTCGGCCAGGAGGGGGGGAAGTCGCTGGTCGCCCTGGCCGAGAAGTACGGACTTACCATCGTTGCCCAGGAATCCTTCGATGTCAAGGACGTGGACATGACGGTGCAGATCTCCAAGATCGCCGCCCAGAAACCCGATGCTATGGTATGCTGGACGATCGGGCCCGCGGGCGCGGTGGTGGCGAAAAACGCCCACTCACTGGGGATAAAATTCCCCCTGTTCCAGTGTCACGGGCTTCCTGACCCGAATTACATAAAGGCCGCGGGGGAGGCGGCAAACGGGAACATCATGCCCTCCACCAAGCTGATGATCGCGGATCAGCTCCCCGACAGCGATCTCCAGAAGGCGCTGCTTCTGGACTTCATCAACGAATACGAGAACGTGAAGAAGCATGGCAAGGTGAACACCCATTCCGGGTATGCCTGGGATGCCGTGCAGATCGTTGCCAAGGCCATCGAGAAGGCGGGCACGGAGCCCGAGAAGCTCCGGGACGCCATAGAGAACACCAAGGCGTACGTGGGGGTGAGCGGCATCTACACCATGTCACCCACGGATCACAGCGGATTGGGGCTCGATTCCATGGTGCTGGTGACCATTGAAAACGGACAATGGAAGTTGCTTGAATAGTGATTGATATTCTCAAACTCGGGCATGGAAGGCGTCCCCTTCCATGCCCCCTATTTCGAGGCGGTAGATGATGGAACGGATGCTTTTATCAGGGAACGAGGCCCTGGCACGAGGGGCCTACGAGGCTGGAGTAACGGTTGGATGCGGATATCCTGGAACGCCCAGTACGGAGATCCTGGAGAGCCTGGTGCACTACCCGGGGGTGTATACCCAGTGGTCACCCAATGAGAAGGTGGCACTGGAGGTGGCCGCAGGGGCCTGCTGGACAGGGGCGCGCTCGGTGGCCACCATGAAGCATGTGGGATTGAACGTGGCTGCCGATCCCTTTATGACCCTTTCCTACCTGGGGGTAAAGGGAGGGTTTGCGGTCATGGTATGCGACGATCCGGGCATGCACTCCTCCCAGAACGAACAGGACACCAGGCACTATGCGCGCCTTGCCAAGGTCCCCCTGTTCGAGCCGAGCGACAGCCAGGAGGCAAAGGATTTCGTCGCGATCGCCATGGAGGTGTCCGAACAATTCTGCACCCCGGTGATCATCCGTGCCACCACCCGGATCTCCCACTCGCGGGGCCTGGTGGAGTTGGGCGAACGAATGGCGCCCACCCAGGAGATCTTCTTCGAGAAGAACCCGCAGCGCTTCGTCCCGGTTCCCATCTATGCCCGGAAGATGAAGGTGCGTGTGGATGAAAGGCTCGAGGAAATGGGGCGCTTCGCATCCACCATCCCCATCAACAGGACCATCATCAGTGATTCCGGGCTGGGGATCATCACATCGAGCATCTCCTACCAGTATGCACGTGAGACCTTTCCCGAGGCATCCATCCTCAAGCTGGGCATGAGTTATCCGTTCCCCGATGCATTGATCCTGGAGTTTGCCAAGGATATGGGGAAGCTCCTGGTGGTCGAGGAGCTCGATCCTTTCCTGGAGGAGCACTGCAAGGCGCTGGGCCTGCCGGTGGAGGGCATCCGGCACCGGCCACGGCAGGGTGAGCTTGATCTGGACACGCTGGAGGGGATGCGGCGGTCCTTTTTTGCCATGACGGAGGGAACTGCGGCGGCGGATGCAAAGGGTGAGGAAATGCCCGCGCTCCCCCCGAGGCCCCCGGTGCTCTGCCCCGGGTGCCCCCACCGGGGCATCTTCTTCGAGCTGCGGAAGTTCAAGCCGGTCATCATCGGCGACATCGGCTGCTACAGCCTGGCGGTCTTCCCCCCGCTCGAGGCCATGGATACGATCCTGTGCATGGGATCGGGGGTGAGCAGCACCCTGGGGCTCCAGAAGGCCGGGACCAGCCAGAAGGTGGTGGGTGTGGTGGGGGATTCCACCTTCTTTCACTCGGGCATGACCGGTCTTCTGGATATCGCGTACAACAAGGGGAAGGTGACCATCCTGATCCTGGACAACCGAACCACCGCCATGACCGGACACCAGGAGCATCCGGGGACCGGCAGGACGCTCATGGGGGAGGAGACCAGGGTCGCGGATATCGGTGCGATCGCCCGGGCCTTCGGCATCAACCATGTGGCAACCGTCGATCCCTACGACCTTGAGGCGGTGCGGACCACCCTCAAGCAGGCGATCGAGGCGGATGAGCCAGCCGTGGTCATCTCCACACGGCCCTGTCTCCTCATTGGAAAGAAGGCGAGGGGCAAGCCGGTGCGGGTGATCGAGGATCTGTGCGCCGGGTGCGGCGCCTGCCTCAAGCTGGGGTGCCCAGGGCTCGAGATGGTGCCCGGGGAGGGAAAGGAATGCCGGGTGAGGGTGAACCAGGTCCTGTGCGTGGGGTGCGGCCTGTGCGTCCAGGTATGGCCCAAGGATGCCTTTGCCGGCCACAACGATACGAACGAAGGCGGGGTGTGACATGGCGGGA
>JBLIRP010000121.1:0-8447 GCA_049472355.1 bacterium
TGCGACACGATTCGATCACTCCTCGACTACGGCATGGAGGTTGTGGCACTCACCGGCCCCCAGTTGTGGGGCGTGCCCTACGAGGAGCAATTCGCCACCATCAAGGCGGCGAAGGATACCATCGAGGCATGCACCGGCAGACCGCTGCGGATAGTGACCTCGCGATACATGGCCTCCGACGAGAATACGTGGAGGGTGGCTGAGGAACTCGGCATCCCCTATGTCCTGGCCCGGGGAACCACGGGCACACGGGCGACCGTGTATCAGCCGGCGGGATACAACGTAAAGGTCATTGCAGTCTCCAACATGGACACGGAGCAGTGGGCGTACGGAAGCCTGTGCGACTACAGTATTTGGGCGCGCGGGGGCTCTCCCCAGGATTTCAGCGCTGAGCTGTATGACGCCGCCCTCAGTCACGACAGGATCTGCACGGTCTCCCATACGCGCATAAGCGGATTGAAGGCCGCCTGGTATTCGGTCTACATGGAATTCCTCGATCATTCAGGGGTCAAGTACCTGGGGATGGATGACTTTACCACGGTGGATTTCACGCTTCCCATCGATGAAATTCCGCAGAACCGGAATGTCCCCTATGCAGCGCAGCCCTATCCTGCAGTCCCACTCGATGAAGAGCCCAATGTGAACAATCCTTGCGCCATCGAGGATTTCCCGCCGGTTTCCGGCTCAGACGGTGATGTAGGCGAGAAGATCGTGGTATTCCACAACGGGACCGGCCCTATGTGCCTGCAATTTTTCGAATTCGCCGACACGATTACGTATCCGGTTGAGGCACACCTGACCAGTGAGTCGGATTTCTGGACGACACTGAATGGGCTGAAGGAGGAATTCGGATCGAGTGAGGGGATGTCCAACAGCTTCGGCTACTTCCCGATAATCTTCATCCAGAACAGGGCCTTTTCCGGATTCAACGATACGATCAAGGAGACAATCCTCGGGATTATATGAGCATGTTCACCAGATGATACCCGTGGTATTCCACGGATACCATGAATTTTTAGATATATACAGTTACTTTTCCTTGAAAAGGGGGTGATGGTCGCATGTCAGGGTTAGGAAACAGGGGAGCAAAAAGGGGATGTGTGCGGGGGTTCGTTTTTCTCTGGGCAGTGGTTTTGCTCTGCGCCCTGATGTTTGCACCTGCACAGATCTATGGCGAGGAGTGCGATATCTGCTCGCAGTATGCTCCCGACCGTACCGGGGCACGGACCGTTCCCTACGGGGCATGGTCGGATCCGGCCTTCCGGACCTCGGGGATATGGCTGGATCAGATCGGCATGCGCTACGGGAACTACAGCACTGCATCGATCTATGGGTACGGGGGCGGATATGGTTTATTCGGTACGAATGCATTTGTAACGGCCCTTAATCATTTTCCCTCGTATTCGTGGAGCATGCCGTACGGCCAGTACAGTTACACGAATCGTACCGGTTCCATTGGCTTTCCCTCTCTTACGCAGTCTTACCTCGGTTTCGGGGGGTATGGATTTGGAGGCGGTTCCGTATGGTGGGGAACGCTGGGATGGCAATTCGGCTTATACACGAGCAAGCCGAAGGATTCGCAAACGAAGCCCACCGAGCCTACGGTGCTGGTCAATATCCAGGTTGATGCCGAGATCAGGCCGGGGGCGGACAATGTCACGGGGGTGGAGAACCTCGTCAATGAGCTGAAAGAACGTGGGATCAACGCAACCGTATTTGTAAGCGGCGCATTCGCCAATCAGAATCAGCTCCTGATCTTTGATATATACCAGGACGGATTCGAGATCGCGCTCCACGGATACAATTCCGGGGAGCAACTGGCGACCATGAGCTACAGCGAGCAGAAGACGCTCCTGCAGAATGCAAAGACGGCGCTGGAGGGGTGTTTAAGTTGCGGCACGTACAAACCGGTGGTGGGATTCCGGCCACAGTATTTCAGCCAGGATGAAAACACCTATCAGATCATGGATGAACTGGGACTTGCCTATAACTGCGGATTCAAGGTCGGCCAGGACCCTTACGTGGAAGGGCACATGGATGATACATGGCCCTTTCCCATGGAGGGATACGATTTTTGCGTGCTGCCGGTTTCCAGGGGCGAATTCGACGGCCAGGCCGTTTACCTGTGCGATATTGCCATGGCGAACGTGGACATGATGTCCGCCGAAGAATGGGGCGGACTGCTCAGCGATTCCCTGGATCGCGCCGTAGCGCTCGACGAACCGCTGGTGATCCTCTTCCATAACTGGTATACCGGCTTGAATCAGGTCCCTGCCGGCGGTGAAGAGGGGTACTGGAAACCCTTTGTGGACTTTTTGACCGAGGCAAAGGCCAAGGGGGCGGCATTTGTCACGGCACAGAAACTGGTGGAGGATTTCTGCCGATAGGATCAATTACCCCCCATTCCCTTCCTCAACCGAGGGGACGGCGCATTCGCCGTCCCCTCTTTGTATGTGTACGCCTGGCAGTGCGCAACCGCTGGTGCAGACCGGTGCGCCGGGAGTATCGGTGGAACCGTTGCCTCCGGTGCAGGGAGAGCCCCCGGTTTCATTATTGACAAGATGTGCTAAAAATGTTATTAAATCAATAGAAAAAACAAGCGGAAAATGAAAACGTGCGCCCGTAGCTCAGTTGGATAGAGCGTCGGACTTCGAATCCGCAGGTCGCAGGTTCAAGTCCTGCCGGGCGTACCATATTCATGAGCGACATGTGGGCCGTTAGCTCAATGGTAGAGCAAGTGACTCTTAATCACTAGGTTGTAGGTTCGAGTCCTACACGGCTCACTTACCTTATTTCCTTGAAGAGGTGCGTGTATTGTTTCAGATCAATTTTCCCCTGTCCGGATGGTAATCATCCGTCATGGGTATTGTCGGATGTAGGGCCGATTACGTTAAGCCGCCGGTGATTTCAATTCTGTCGACACATAGGAAGACAATTCCCTATACTTCCCTTACTATTGCGAGAGTGGCGGAACTGGCAGACGCGCTGGACTTAGGATCCAGTGGTTACACCATGCGGGTTCGAGTCCCGCCTCTCGCACCAACCCAGCCATGCGAGGGAATGTTTGAGTGCATGTGTTTGTGAGGCTGTGGGCCGGTTAATGGTATTTGGAGAATGGAGAAAGGATGAAGGTATCGGTTACGGATCAACAAGATCAAAAGAAACGGCTGGAATTTGAAATTCCGCAGGATATCATTTCAAAAGAGCTCGACAAGGTTTATCGCCAGTTTAATTCATCGGCAAAGATCAAGGGATTCAGACCGGGCAAGGTGCCCAAGGCGATCCTGAAGCGTTTTTATTGGACGCAGATCGAATCGGAGGTCATACAGGGCCTCGTACCCACCTATTATCGTGAGGCAATCGTTGAATCGGCCCTGGAGCCTGTTGGGGAACCGCATTTCGATGAATTCTTTGTTGAAGAGGGAAGACCACTCACCGTAGGGGTTACCATCGAGGTAAAACCGCTCATCGAACCAAGGGATTACACCAAAATAGAGGTCAAATGGAGAAAGCCTCAGGCGACCGATGCGGACGTGGAGGACATGCTTGCCAGGCTCAGGGCAAAGAATGCGAATATTGAGGTGGTTGAGGATCGACCCGTGGAGGCGGGGGACATCGTGCTTTTCTCCTATTCCGGGACTGTGTCGGGCACGCCCTTGGACACGAAAAAAAGGCAGGATGGAGAAATCGAGGTTAATGGAACGAATGATTTTACCAAGGCCCTGATTGGCGTTGCAAGGGGTGACACAAAAAGGATGGAGATGACGCTTCCCGAAGATTTCCCGAACCCTGCATTGCAGGGGAAGAAAGCGATACTGGATGTCACCGTTAGGGAGATCAAAACAAAGCACCTGCCTGCCCTGGATGATGAGTTCGCCAGGGATCTGGGTGAATACGATGATCTCGAGTCCCTGAAAAAAGAGGTAAGGGAGCAGATTCAGGCGAGCCTCGACCGGCAGGCTGAAAATGCCGCCAGGGGTGACCTTGTCGAGGTCCTGCTGGAAAGAAATCCGTTTGAACCACCCGAGAGCATGGTGGAAACACGGCTTGATGAGATGATCGCACACATCGAAGACCAATTACGCATGGGCGGTGGCGCCGGGAATTGGGACCGGGCGAAGGTGCGCGAAGAGCTCAGGCCGAAGGCAAAAAAGGATGTCCACCTATCACTGGTCCAGGAAGGGATTGCACGTAAGGAGGGGCTGAATGTCCCGGAAGGGGAGATTGAACATCAAATTGAGATCCTGTCCCTGCAGACCAGGCAGGATTTCGAATCGTTGAAAAACAAGGCAAAGATGAACGGGACCTGGGACAGGATCCGTGCCGGCCTCCTGAGGGAGAAGGCAATGGATGTAGTGGTTGAAAGCGCCGTTCGAAGTGAAATTCCTGAGAGAGCCGATGAAGATAATAGGCAGGGGCAACCCTCACTGTGAAGCAAAGAAAGGTTACAGAGCTATGACACTTGTGCCGATTGTCGTTGAACAGACGAGCCGGGGAGAGAGGGCGTACGATATCTATTCCCGCCTTTTGAAGGATAGGATTATCTTTGTGGGCACCCCTATCGATGACACCATATCCAATCTGGTCATTGCCCAATTGTTGTTTTTGGAGGCGGAGGACCCGGAGAAGGATATCCACCTGTATATCAATTCACCCGGCGGGATCGTTACGTCCGGCCTCGCCATATACGACACCATGCAGTATATCAAGCCTGATGTGTCGACCATCTGCATCGGGCAGGCTGCCAGCATGGGGGCACTGCTTATGGCGGCCGGGGCAAAGGGAAAGCGGTTTGCGCTCCCCCATGCGAGGATCCTCATTCACCAGCCATTGGGAGGTTTTCAGGGCCAGGCCACCGATGTGGATATCCAGGCCCGTGAAATCCTGAGGTTGAGGGAAAAGCTCAATGAACTCCTGGTGCGCCATACAGGCCAGCCTCTGGAAAAGATCCGTCAGGACACCGAACGGGACTATTTTATGAGCCCTGAGCAGGCCAAGGAGTACGGGCTTGTTGACGAGGTCATCGTCAGCAAGGACTCCAGGTTTGTTGAGCCTAAAAAATAGGCAGAGGGCGCTACGCAAGGTAAGGAGTTAAAACGATGTCAAAGGAATCAAAGGAAAAGGAAGGACAGAGCCGACTGAAGTGCTCCTTTTGCGGGAAATCGGAAAAGGATGTGCGTCGCATGGTCGCTGGTCCCAAGGTTTACATCTGTGACGAATGCATCGATATGTGCAACGAGCTGATGGCCGACGATATAAACGATGAAGGAATAGAGGAATTCCGGAAGCTCCCCAAGCCATCCGAACTGAAGGAATTGCTGGATGAATACGTTATCGGGCAGGAACGGGCGAAGAAGGCGCTCTCGGTGGCCGTTTACAACCACTATAAGCGGGTGGAGTCGAATGTCGACGTGCAGGATGTGGAGCTTCAAAAGAGCAACATCCTTCTGGTCGGACCGACCGGAAGCGGCAAGACGCTCCTTGCCCAAACCCTTGCCAGGATCCTCGATGTCCCCTTCACCATCGTGGATGCCACCACGCTTACGGAGGCAGGGTATGTGGGCGAGGATGTGGAGAACATCATACTGAAACTTCTCCAATCTGCCGATTATAAAGTAGAGCAGGCTGAAAAGGGGATTGTGTACATTGACGAGATCGACAAGATCAGCCGTAAGTCGGAGAGTCCCTCCATCACACGTGATGTTTCCGGAGAAGGCGTGCAACAGGCACTCCTCAAGATCATCGAGGGGACCATTGCCAGCGTACCGCCTCAGGGTGGGAGAAAGCATCCCCACCAGGAATACATCCAGGTGGACACCACGGACATTCTCTTCATCTGCGGCGGCGCCTTCATCGGTCTGGAGGATATCATCAAACGGAGGTTGGGAAAAAAGGTGGTCGGTTTTCTGGCCGAAGGCAAGAAGGACATCTGCAATATCAAGGAGAATCCCCTGACCCATGTGGAGCACACGGATCTCATCAAGTACGGCCTTATTCCCGAATTTGTGGGAAGGCTCCCGGTGGTAAGCGTGCTGGATGACCTGGACGAACCGGTCCTGATCAAGATCCTGAAGGACCCCAAAAACGCCCTGGTAAAGCAGTATCAGAAGATATTCGAGTTTGAGAAGGTTCATCTTCGTTTCACCGACAATGCCCTCCGCGCCATTGCACGGAAGGCCATCAAGAAGGGGACGGGCGCCAGGGGGCTCAGGGCGATTCTGGAGGATGTGATGCTTGACCTCATGTATGACCTTCCTTCTCAGACGAGCATAAAGGAGGTCGTCATAACGGAGGAGTTCATTGAGAAACAGGAAACACCCGTGCTATTGTATGAGAAAGTGGGATAATGACCGAAGACAAGGGGTATATGACCAGGAAATGGACATGTTTTTCAAGGAAAGAGCCAAAGTGAACAATTCGGAAAATATTCTTATTCTCTCCCTCCTGCCGCTCAGGGACGTGGTCGTTTTTCCCAATATGATCATCCCCCTGTTCGTGGGACGCAAGAAATCAATAATGGCCATCGAAAAGGCCATAAACAGCAACAACAGCCGGATATTTCTGGCAACCCAGCAGGATGCGAAGGTGGATGATCCCGCTGAGAAGGATATCTTCTCCATAGGGATCATCGCCGAAATCCTCCAGGTACTGAAGCTGCCTGACGGCACCATCAAGGTGCTGGTGGAGGGGACCTCGCGGGGCAAGATCATCGAGTTCATCGGTGCGGAGGAATATTTCGAGGTCTGCTGCAGGGATGTTTGCGTCGATGCGGACAAGACCCCCGAGATCGAGGCGCTGATGCGGACCGTTCTGTCCCGGTTCGATACCTACTGCAAGCTGAACCTCAAGTCGCCTGCGGACATGTTTGAAAAGGTCAACGGGATCGAAGAGCCGGGCAGGCTTGCGGATTTCATTGCATCGAACATGTCGCTCAAGCTCAATGACAAGCAGGTGATACTGGAGGCCGTTCATCCTGAGGAGCGGTTGGGCAGGCTTGCGGAGATCCTGAATGCGGAGATCGAGATCCTCCAGATCGAACGGCGGATCCGGGGACGGGTCAAAAAACAGATGGAGAAAAGCCAGCGGGAGTACTATCTCAACGAGCAGATGAAGGCCATTCAGAAGGAGTTGGGCACCCTGGACAGCCGACGGGGTGAGATCAAGGAGTTGGAAGACAAGATCAAAGAGGTCAAGATGCCGGCTGAGGTGGAAGAAAAGTCATTGAAGGAACTGAAGAGGATGGAATTGATGCCCCCCATGTCCGCCGAGGCCACGGTGGTGAGAAATTATATCGACTGGCTGGTCTCGCTGCCCTGGAGCAAGAGGACGCGGGACAAGTTGGACCTCGATGAGGCGGAGCGTATCCTCGATGATGAGCACTACGGGTTGAAGAAGGCCAAGGAACGGATCTTGGAATATCTGGCGGTGCGCAGGCTGGTAAAAAAGATGAAGGGTCCCATCCTTTGTTTCGTGGGACCACCCGGATGCGGCAAGACCTCCCTTGCTCGATCCATCGCCCATGCCATGGGACGGAATTTTGTCCGGCTTTCTCTGGGAGGGGTCAGGGACGAGGCGGAGATCAGGGGACACCGGCGTACATACATCGGCGCACTTCCCGGCCGTATCATCCAGTCCATGAAGAGGGCCAAGTCCAAGAATCCGATCCTCATCCTGGATGAGGTTGACAAGATGAGCACCGATTTTCGCGGGGATCCTTCCGCTGCGCTTCTGGAGGTCCTGGATCCGGAGCAGAACAATACCTTCAGTGACCATTTCCTGGAGGTGGACTATGATCTGTCGGAGGTGATGTTCATTACCACCGCCAACGTGATGCACCGCATTCCCCAGCCCCTCCAGGATCGTATGGAGATCATCACCCTGCCCGGATATACCGACTACGAAAAGGTGAAGATCGCCGAGCAGTTTCTCGTGCCCAAACAGCTCAAGGCACATGGCCTGAAACCGGAGAATATCGAATTTTCCGAGAACGCGCTGAAGGGCATCATCCATCGGTATACCAAGGAGGCAGGGGTCAGGAATCTCGAACGGGAGATTGCCTCGGTGTGCCGGAAGGTGGCGCGAAGGGTAGTCAAGGAGGGGAAGAAGTCGAAGGTCGTTGTCACCCCCCAAAATCTCGGCAAGTATCTCGGGTTGCCCAAATACCGGGAGAGGAAAGCGGAGCGCAAGAACGAGGTAGGAATCGCTACCGGGCTTGCCTGGACCGAGGCGGGAGGGGATATCCTGCTGGTCGAGGCAACGATCATGGATGGGAAATCCAAATTGACCCTGACCGGTCAGTTGGGTGACGTCATGCAGGAGTCCGCTCAGGCCGCATTGAGTTTTGTGCGAAGCCGCGGCAAGATCCTGGGCATCCCAAAGAATTTCTTCCTGAACAAGGAGATCCATGTGCACGTTCCTGAGGGTGCCATTCCCAAGGATGGCCCCTC
>JBLIRP010000122.1:0-8405 GCA_049472355.1 bacterium
TCGGGATCCCGATCCATGTCCCCTATGAGAACGCGTTTGTGTCCAATGCCGTCAATGCTGCATTCTATCCTACTGCCACCTATTTCAATCGCTCACTTGTTCCCAACAATTTCGGTGCTCAGTATATCCCCAATACAACAGGCTACTATTCCATCGAGAGCAGTTCCTCGTGCACCTGTAATCTGCCATAGATCTCTGAAAAGAAAGGGGATAATCATGCAACGGACAAGGCTGGTATATTACGCCATTGGTTTGTGGATCTTCGTGGCCTTGACCGGATTTCCGGTGTCCAGGGCCGTATCGATGATGATCGCACCGGATGATCCCATTTCCGTGACCATACGGGTGATGTTTGACCTGAAAAAGGCGGATTCACTCACCTGGGACGGCACTGCACGCATTACCGAAGGCACCATAGATTCGATCAAGGGAATCGGGTTTGAGCATACCGACAAGCTCTACACCAACTGTAATAGCTGGCGCTGTCTGTTGACGAAAAAACCATGCGGACCTTGCGGGGAGGTCGTGACGAGCAAGGGGATACTGCTCGGCATCACCTCCCCCCCGAGTGCCACCGTCGTGCTGGCGACAAAGGCGGGAAACTTCTGCATCCCCATGCATGAACTCTCTCTGGGAAAGGTCGTTGGACGCTACGATGGCCGTCTCCAGATAGGGTTGGCCCCAAGGGATTTTCTGCTCACCACCCATAGTGCCGAGGATGACGCACCCTCCATCGATCGAGACGGTTCGGGCACTATATGGGTGTGCTGGATCTCCCATCAGGGGGGCAAGGATTCGATTGCAGCCAAGAGGTACCGGGAGGGGGCATGGTCTGAGACAATGGAGGTAAGTGCAAAACCGGGCATGTATTGCCGCCCTTCGATCGCGAGCGATCCTGACGGCGGTATGTGGGTGATCTGGCCGGCCTATGAAAAGGACAATTGGGACCTGTACGCACGACGTTACAACGGCAGTCGATGGACCGGGGTCACGAGAATCACCAGCGACCCCTCCAATGACATCAATCAAACGGTAGCGACCGATCCGTGGGGGGCCATCTGGGTATGCTGGGAAAGCTCCAGAAAAGGAAATGCGGATCTCTATATGAAGCGCCTCTTCCGGGGTGAATGGTCTGAGGAAATCCCGCTGACCTCCCATCCGGCGAATGATCGACAACCCGCCATAGGAATCGACGGCTCGGGTACAATGTATATATCCTGGAGCCGTTTCAGCGATGGCAGCTATTCCATCCTCCTTAAACAATCGCCATTCGATCAGGGGGAGGAAATGGTGGTTGCATCCTCCGATGATCTTATTGCACACCCGAGCATTGCCTGTACGCAAGGCGAGTCCTGGATTGCCTGGGATGAGTCAAAGCGATCCAGACAAACGCAGACGGGTGGGATCGGGACCGAACCGGTCTTTTATGCGCGCCGCAGGATCGGTATCCGCTGTGTCAAGCATGGGGCGCTCTTCGAACCTGTGTGCGATATGGAAGAGTCCTTTCCCTTTCCGTTAAAACAGCATGCGGAGCTTCCTCACCTGACCATCGACGGGAGCGGAAAGGTGTGGGTCTTCTTCCACAACTACATTGCCGGGCTCCCTCACAGTGTATGGCGGATCTATGGCATGTATTATGCGGGAAACGAGTGGTCACAGCCGATTCTCTTTCCCCATTACACGTGGAAGGATGTCGACTCGGTGGCCTCCAGCCAGGATTCGGCAGGGAACCTCTGGATCGCCTGGAGCAGCGACAGCCGCGATCTCGGCAGCAGCTTCCTCTCCGATCGGGACATCTATGTCGGACACATGAACCTGAGGGATTACGCACGAAGGCCGCCTGAAATTACCCCCGTGGAGGTCGAGACGTCATTAGCATCACGGTCCGTATCACCCATCCGGCAGGAGCCGGGTTATGACATGGGCATGAAGGACAAGGCGGATACCCTGGTATGGGGAACCCTCTATCAACCCAACAATATAAAGGGATACACCGGGCTGGATGGATTCGTGGCCGAGATATACCGAATGGTGTCGGACGTTGCCTGCCTTGATTTTCTCGCCATCGGCAACTACACCGATCCTGAAAACAATGCGTATATCCGATGGCTTGGAAACAAGGCAAACCTCCTCTTTTCCGAACCCGATCAGTTCATGTCGCTAACCATACCTCAGGACTGCCAGAGTGATCTCTATGCGGGGTTCAACCGGATGGCCACAGGAGAAAAGCCGTTGCTCATCGGCGCCTTTACCCGCAACCTCACTAAGGAATCCATTGAAACCGCCCTGCAGGACAAACGGGCATACATTGCATCCGACCGGATCTTTCTGGATGCCCGAATCCTTGTGGATCATGCGGGCGGTGCACTGAAAACACAGGGAAGGATCCCTCGGATCGATGTCTCGGTCGTGGGAACCGATGAGCTGTATCAGATAGATATATACCGCAACGAGAACTGCATCTACTCCCGTTCACCGCAGGCTCTGTCGGCACGGTTCACCTTTTTCGATATGCAGGTGCCCGAGGGGACAAGCCATTATGCGGTCCACGTGATACAGAAAAACGGCGAGGAGGCACGCACGCTTCCGGGTCTCATATGTTCATTATGAAGGGACTTCCGTGCTGAAGGCAGCAGGGTGTCAAAGGCATTTTTTTCATGGGCCTCCAGGGGAGGGGGGTATCCACATAACGAAATGAGGTAAAAGTACAGGAGCCTTACCATGAAGGAGCGAATGATTCTGCTGTTGACGATTCTCACATGCTGTGCATTGGCCCTTGGCGCATTGTTTCAGGGTGACAATGTCTCTGCACCGGACACGACAATCCTGGAACTCGTCAGGGCGGCGCAGAAGGATGATCTTCGGAGGTATGTCGCGTGCTTTTGTGACGAGCTCAGGATCAGCCTTGAGAATCAGGTGAAGGATATGGGAGAGGAGGCCTTCGCCCGATGTGTGATGAACAACCACCGAAACCTCACCGGCATCGCCATAAGCGATGCAAGGAGCGTCGATACGGATAGGATACGTGTCGTGGTTGAGTTCGTGTATGAGGGGCATGACGAGATACGCTCATACATCCTCAGGAGGATACGTGATGAATGGAAGATTGCAATGATCACCAAGGAATACGCTTCGTAGTCTTGGAAAGGGTGGGAATGCCATGCGACGAAAAACAATGTGTGCATTGATCCCGCTCCTGCTGATAGCGGGATTTTCCCTGTATTTTCCGGCTAAAAACGCCCTCCTTACGGTGCATGCCGGACGCCACTATGCCCAGGGCATCACCCTTAGAAAGGAGAACGAAGTCCGCCGGGCCTTGGGGGAATTCTTGCTGGCCGTCTGCCTTGATCCCGGGAATACAAACGCACGCTACGAGCTTGCGCGTGCATTTTCCGAGACTGGTTTGTACGACATGGCCATCCGGGAATGTATCATGATCCTCCAGGAGAAACCCGATCACCTGGGCTGCTATAAGCGGCTTGGCGATCTGTACTTCCGCCAGGGAAGGTTCGACGAGGCCATAGCAACCTACAAGGAATTCATTGTGCGAAATCCAGTCGACTCCCGCGTGCTCTATGATATCGGATATGCTTACGCCAAAAAGGGGGATATGGAGAACGCGATCCTCTTCTATCAAAAGGCTGCGCTGTTCAATCCATCCTGGGCAGCCCCCCATCAGAGCCTCGGGAATATTCATATGCTGAGGGGCGAGTGGGGGCATGCCGTCGATTGCTTCAAAAAGGCCGCAGTGATGGATACGCACAACAGGGAGATCCATCGTTCCCTGGGCCTTGCATACTATCAGGCAGGGATGTTCGACGAGGCGGAGGATGCCTGTCATCGGTCCATCCGCCATGATCCAAACTGCGCACTGAGCCACAAGATCCTTGGTGAGATTTACTATCAACAGGGAGACCGGGAGAAGGCATTGAGTGCATATCGGGAATCACTCTCGGTCAATCCATGCCAAACGGATGTCCTTGCAACCATGGCAAACATCCTCATGGAGCAGGGAAAAAACGAGGGCGCCATTTCTGCATTACACAAGCTGCTCTCCGTCAATCCTGCAGATGCGGAGGCACACTACTGCCTGGGGGTGCTGAACGGAAAGAAGGGCCTTGTTGACGAATCGGTGTATGAATGCAGGCGCGCCCTGGAGATCGATCCCAACAGTGCCAAGGCCCACGCCAGCCTGGCGGTTTCATATTTCTATATGCAACGCTACGAGTCATCCCTTCAGCACCTACAGAAGGCCCGCAGTATGCACTACCCGATCGACCCGGCATTCGAAAAGGCGCTTTACACGGCGCGGCTTCGCCGGCAGGCACGGGTGCAACAACCGAGTGGGGAACACGAAGCGGGCAATACCCTGTGAGGGAAGATTCACCCTTTAGTAAGGACGTGTTCCTAAAAAGATTTGGGGGATATGCACCGCAAACCTGAAATGCCTTTCACATACTCATATCAATAATATCATATAGTTACTATCAAAAAATAGGGAAAAACGGGCTGCATATGAAGAACTTTTCATTCATCTATCATAATTATTATGACCAGGTTATATTATTAAACAAATGGATATGTTATATTAAATAATATTATTAAGCATAATTTATGCATAACCTATATATATTATTTTAGGATTCATTTTTCTTAATATTCCTTGGAATGAAATTATAAATAATTTGCCTACATGCTGTCTTTTATGTCTTCTAAACAATGATTGGATATGCAAAAATAATAAAAGAATTTTAGGTATATGAGGCTTGTGTTTTCATATCCTTCATTCTATAATAAACGAATTCGATTGCTTCAAATTTTGGGATATTCATCATGAGGACGTGGCACCTCCTTAGAATGAACGGAGGCTCAATCAAAGCGCATCATTGAATGGAGGTGATCGGTACTGCGTGAGTATACCTAACATTATAACCTATCGGATCATCCGCATCCCAGCATTCAATGGAACATCTGTCCGGTATCGTGAATCTGTATGGTGATGATGGTGAGTATTATCGTGCCTCACATCGATTTCAGCTATCTGCCATGATTGGTTCACCGTAATTATCCTGATCCCCTTATTCCTTCCTGCAGAGAAAAAGCTCTTTCACACTTTAAAGGTCTTTTCGTTTGCCATTATCATAGAGACGCACCTCCTCCATCGGTATCATCGAAGACACCTATACAACTGTCTTCTATCGATCGTTACCATTCCTCCCGCTCTCAGGGTTTATTATCTTCGCCCTTTGTTTTCGTGTTTGAACACGCATTGAACAATCGGTTGACCGTGTATCTAAAAATACAAGGTCATTGTAAACCGGATATGTTCACGTGATTGACATCCTGGGCATGCGGCATGGTCCCGTTATCACCTATCGTAATAAAGGGGAGGGATGCGATGGAAGGTGTTCTGTTCTCAAGAATCCGTCTTTGTAAGAATCCCCATGAGTACCTTCTACGATTGCGATCGTACGCTCGCATGATCGAAGGGAGGTGGGAGAACACACAGTAATACCTATCAATCCTGCGACGTTATAACATTGTAAGGTTAAGCACTTAACCGTGATAACGAAACAACGAGGTGAATTATGTTGAGCACGAAGAAGCTCTCCGCCAGTCTTCTATGCTTTGTTATGCTTGCCGCTGCCGTAAGTGCCCTGATTCCCCTCACCAGCCCGGCGCTCTATTGGACTCCCTTGCCGCCCTATAATGTTCTTTGGCCCCTCTGGTCTCCAGCCCTTTCACCGCTCGATCCGGTTACCGGCATCCCAACGCCCCTGATTACCTCTCTCACCAGAAACACGATTCTACCGGTACAGCCGGGTCTGGCCTGGGATCCCTGCCAGCCTAATGTGGAGGCATTTCCATGGCTCCTCTATAATGCGCCTGCTGCCTTCGGCGGCGGCCTTGTCTACTATGATGTCTACTACGGCATCAATCCCTGGCCGCCGAGTTACATGCTCGATCCTATCTCCGGCGCACCAGCTCCCATTGCATTGCCTGCAACCTGGACACTGCTGGGGCCGACAAGCCTCTCTCACTTCGACTGGTTCGTACCCCTGGCGAATGCGCTCTTTAACCTGCAGTACGGGGTTCCCATATCGAGCCTTTTGACCACAGCCGACATATGGGGCTTGACGCCGTTGGCGGCATTGACGTCACCCATTATCTAGCAAAGGAGTCAATCATGTATAACCGGAAGTATGTGATCTTTCTCATCTGCTGTATGATGGCGGCGGCCTTGATTTTTTCCCCTGCAGCTCAGGCCCAGAATTGGCAGGCCCTCCCCCCGTACAATATCCTCTGGCCCCTTTGGTCACCCGTACTCTCGCCCCCGAATCCGGTTACCGGCGTCCCCACCCCGCTTTTAACCGAGCTTGCATGGGACACGATACTGCCGGTACAGCCAGTCCTTGGATGGAATCCCAATTCCTTTTCGTGGCCTATGAGCATTACCATGCCCTGGCTCTTTTATAACGGCCCTACGGGTGTCGTATTCTTCGATGTGCTCTATGGACTCAATCCCTGGCCCCCGTCCACCTTTATTGATCCAGCCATAGGAGCGCCGATACCCATCACCTTGGCCCCGGGATACACCTTTTCACCGTTGCCCGATCTCAAGGAGACCCAGTATATCTTCTCCCTCGGCAACCTGACGTACCTGACCGCCTATGCAGCCATGCTTGGAGTAAGTCCGACCTCTCTCCTGCAATTTGCGGACATCTGGCCCAGCCCGATCTTCTTCGCAGGAGGCATTCCATAATGAACCGGGTCATTGACCGTGTCCACGAGATTATCTCATCAGCAAACCTGGAAAGGTGAGGAGATGTGCGTATGTTCAAGGAAAGGAAATTTCTATTGGTATTACTTATCATTATCACCCTCGCCGTTATGGGCTCGGCAAGGTTGCTGAGACCCGTAGACACCATTGCCCAGAACTGGGCGCTCATGCCGCCGTACAATGTCCTCTGGCCACTATGGTCACCACCCCTGGTTACCGATTTCAATTGGGATCCCCTTGTGCTTCTCGGTACTACACCCATTATCACCGAACTCACGCGCAGCACGATACTTCCCGTTCAACCTTGCCTGGCATGGGATCCATGTCAGCCCGCACCCTGGGCACTGTACAACGCACCACCCCTTTTCGGCGGGGGGTTGTTGTTCTTCGACCAGGCGTATGGCCTCCATCCCTGGCCGCCGTCGTATCTCACGGACCCCGTCACCGGTGCGCCTGCACCCATTACCTGGCTTGGCACCTGGGGGCTCATAGCTCCGTTTGATGTGGGGCATTTTGAATACTTCATCCCCCTTGCCAATGCAACCTTTGCCCTGACCTATGGCCTGTCGGGGCCGTCTTTTCTTAATCTCTTGTCCGCTGCGGACCTCTGGGGATTACCACCCATTACCCCCTTCTAACCGCAGTCAGAAGTTGAGGGCGGCGGATTGCCCGCCGCCCTCTAAAACATTTAGACGAACAAACGATCATGCCCCTTCGGGACACAACAATTAATGAAAATTCAGGTGATCCTTGTATGAACGGCTACTGTATATGCGAAAAATCCCCATCCCTCTTCGGGGGACGCCGAAGGAATGAACTCATCAGCCGCACGCAGCGGGGTATTAGATATTTTTGGGACACATCGAGGGCGGGGAATCAGCCCCATAACAATTACAATAGATGCCATTTTGCAAACAATGTGGTATAAAATATCAAACAAAGGAAATCGGGTATCGTAACCATGTCAAAGAGGGGCAACACCAAGGTTCAAAAAACGACGGGGGGGCTGCTTCTCACACTCTTCTTTTTCTCCGGTGTCTGTGGGTTGGCCTTTCCATTGGCAGTGGTACACATGATGCGCCACGTGCTGGGCCCCCCTCTCTTCGCCCTTGTCAGTATCCTCGCCACCTTCCTGGGCGGGGTTGCGTTGGGGAGCTATTCTGCCGGGCATTGTATCGATGTGCAGCCGGGCCCCCTGAAGATATACGGCATATTGGAAGGCAGCCTGGGTTTGTACTACCTGGTATTCCCATTCATGATTCGTTGGATAACGCCTGTCTATACCGTGTTGTATCGAAACGGGGGACTATCCTTCCATACCTCTCTGCTTGTGAGGTATCTGGTATTTTCTCCGCTGCTCCTGATTCCCGCTGTTCTGATCGGGGCCACCTGGCCGGTCATGGGCAGTGTTTTCCATGGGAGACGGAATGGCATAGGAAGGGACATGGGAAGGGTCTTCGGCATCTATGCCCTGGGAGGGTGCGTAGGCGCCCTTTCTGCCGGGCTCTTTATGCTTCCCGGTCTTGGTGCAGCCACTGCTATCCGGTTATGTGCCGGCATCGATGTGATGATCTGCACGGCAGCTGTGGCCCTGTTCATGAAAGGTGAATCAGGCCAAGTTTTC
>JBLIRP010000123.1:0-8213 GCA_049472355.1 bacterium
TGGGTGGGTCCCACCACCAGAAGATCGTGGTGATCGACGATGCCGTGGCATTCGTGGGGGGACTGGACCTCACCAGGGGCCGATGGGACACCCCCGAGCACCGCCCCGATGATCCGCGGCGCATCGACCCGGAAGGGAACCCCTATCCGCCCTTTCACGACGTACAGATGCTGGTCGACGGGCAGGCTGCAGCCGCCCTGGGCGAACTGGCCAGGGAGCGGTGGCGCCGGGCCACCAACCGCCTTCCTTCCTCATCACATGCCCCTGCAGGCTCCGATCCCTGGCCGGACGGGGTTTCACCTGATCTTCGGGAAACAGAGGTTGCCATCGCCCGCACCGAGCCCCGGTACAGGCAACACCCGGAGGTGCGGGAGGTGAAGCAGCTCTATCTTGACGCCATTGGTGCGGCCCGCCGGTTCATCTATATCGAAAATCAATACCTCACCTCGGCAGAGATTGCAGAGGCATTGTCAGCGCGCCTGCAGGAGGCGGAAGGGCCTGAGGTGGTCATCGTCTCCCGCCTGTCCGGAGGGGGCTGGCTGGAGGAGGTGACCATGGAGGTGTTGCGGGCGCGACTCGTCAAGCGGCTGAGGGAGGCGGATAAACGGAAAAGGCTCTTGGTGTGCTATCCCCGCCATGCGGCACTGGATGACAACACGCAGATCAATCTTCACAGCAAGCTGATGATCGTGGATGACCGGTTCGTTCGCATAGGCTCAGCCAATTGCAACAACCGGTCCATGGGATATGACACGGAGTGCGATCTGGCCATGGAGACCCTCGCCGAGACCCATGCCGCGGCCATTGCCGGCCTGCGCTGCCGGCTTCTTGCCGAGCACCTGGGGGCGACCCCGGAACGGGTCGCAGAGGTGCATTCAGAGACCGGATCGCTGATCAGGACCATCCATGAGCTTGGGGGCGGCGAACGCAGTATGGAGCCCATTCCCGCGGAGATCCCGCCTGCTTTTGACGCCATGGTGCCGGAGGCGGCGGTTATTGATCCGGAGGTGCCCATCGATCCCGATCGTCTGGCCCGGGAGATGCTTCCCTCCGAGCACCGCCGTTCAGCCAGGCAGCGCATCCTCTTCGTCACCCTCATTCTTGCAGCCATTGCAGTGCTCGCCGCCACCTGGCGGTGGTCACCCCTCGGGGAATGGATCGATATGGAGACCCTCAAACAGCTTATTGCAATGACCAGGAGTTCCAGGCTCATGACACTGTGGGTCATGCTCGTCTATGCCATTTCCTCGCTTATCTATCTTCCGGTCACCCTGCTCATTGTAGCCACCGTGGTGATTCTCGGCCCATTCGCCGGTTTCGGGTATGCCTATGCAGGGATACTGGCGGGCGCCACGGTCACCTTCTGGCTCGGCCGTCTGCTCGGCCGGGGGATGATCCGCCGTATTGCCGGTCCCCGGCTCAACATGGTCAGCCGGCTCATCGCTCGCGACGGGGTACGTTCGGTCCTTGCGGTACGGGTGGTCCCTGTGGCGTCCTTTACGATGGTGAATCTTGTGGCCGGGGCATCCCACACCCGTTTCCGCCATTTCCTGCTGGGCACCATCCTCGGGGTGCTGCCGGGCCTTCTGGCTGTCTCCCTGTTTGCCGACCGGGTAGGGGCGATCATTCGCAATCCCGGCCCTCTGGAATTCGCATTGCTTGCAGCCGCGATCATGGTCACCGCCGCTGCCGCCCTCGGCATGGCCTGGTGGCTGAAGCGTCTGGGTATTTCCGGAAGCAAACAATGAGATAGCGGCATGAGGATTTGTTCCGAAAATAAAAACTTTGCTCTTAAAAATACAAACATGTCTTCATTTTTTAATGGCGCCCTTGAAAGGTTACGGCGGTTTGTTGTTTCAAAAAACTGTCATTTCAAGACCTGACCCCATTTTGGTGTGACCTTGTTTCATAAAGCTGTCATTTCAAGACCTGACCCCATTTTGGCGTGACCCCATTTTGGTGATAGGGCAAGGGCCACCGTGCCGGCTATTCGAAACATAATGGAGAATCCCCTTGCGAGAGATCTCCATTGACATAGAGGCACTCATCGATATTCTCGCCTGTGTCATTAATGATGACCCATTTGCCGACCCGCCTTCCGTTGTGATATTGCCCAATGGCACGAATAGTCGACGGACTCGCTCCCGTGTAGTCAGTGAATGAAATCATCGTGGCTCCCGCTCTCTCGCCGTTGCAATTTTTGCAGTAATTCTCGACCTTCTTATATTCATGTGACGAGGGCTTTTTTACGGTGAAGACGTGCTTATCGCCGTCATTACATTCGAAATCATTTATGCTGTCGGCAAAAAGCGCTGGAGGTGGACTGAACCCAACAAAACCAATAAACAGGAGCACGACGGACACAATCAAGGCCCTGCTGATGTGAGTATGCATGTTTATGACTCCTCTGTAAGTTTTTTGTTCATATTCATGGCCCTTCCACGTTAGTCGTATAATCGCACGTGCATCACCTGCCTCCAAGCCTCGGACCGTGGGCCTGTGCGGCCCGCGTCCGAATCCTTTACTCCGGAATGAAGGCCTTCAGGACCATGTTTCCGAACCTGTCACCCACGGTAAGCGGCTGCGAGCATGAGGTGTGGATCGTAAGCGATTGCAGCTCGGCGCCATCCTTCACAATGTCGAACGCTATCTCTGCCGGCAGGCGGGTACCCGTGGCCGTAAAAGTGACCAAAGTCCCGGGTGTCCCAGGTTCGATGACTTCAGTGCTGGGACTGACCGTTACCTTCTCCATATCCTTTGTGATCACGATCCGGACAGGATGAGCTCCACCGGTATCACCACTACAGAGAAACCTTCCGTTCTGGAGGTTGTCGAAATTAGGGTCGCATGATTCACCGGTATACTCGAAGATGAGCTCCCTGGGTTTTCCAAGGGTGTCACAGGAATCGGGCACCTCAGGCACCGGCTCCACGGTGACCGTAGCATAGGCGGTCGGCAGACACTCCTGGGCGGAATCCGGTGTTACCGTGACGATGTTCTCCGTATCCCGGGTGACCAATGCCTGTCTGTAGAACGTGACGCTCTGACCTCCGGGGATCGACAGATCGCTTTCGATCTCCCCGAGCAGGCTGTCTTCCACGGTCACATGATCGACAGTCACGCCGCTCAGGTTGGTGATCGTATACTGGTACTCGACCACACCACCGAGGGAGACTTCGAACCCGCCCTTGGGATCGATGGAAAACACCTCCATGGCTCCAAGGCGGTCACCCAGGTTTAGCGGCTGGGAGCATGAGGTATGGAAAAGGATCTCCTCCAACAACACCACGTTGTTGTCGATATCCCTTCCTTTGATCTGGATGACCGAATCGGCTCCTAACTCTTTCTTGCCGCCCACGCTCGCAACGGCACGGACGACGTCGCCGATATGCACGTTTCCGGCATACAGGAATTGCTTGCCGGCATCTTTACCGGTGCCCCAGACCTCAATTTGCACCGGTTCCGTCCCATACGGTGGTCCGATTGGGGTGTCTGTGCACTGGACCTTGCCTCCCTGATAATTGCTGGTATCCGAGCAACTTCCGCCCAGATAGCGCAAGCCCAGCGCCTCAATCTTGTCCGTGCAATGAGGCGGCGGCGGCGGTGCATCGATCATGCACTCGCTGGAAGGCGGCGGCGGCGGACCAGGATCGGGAAGCATAGAGGTCCCGCCGTCCCGTGTGGTGAACTCGACAACGCGTAGGCTGCCGAACTCATCGCCCAGAGCCAGCGGCTGCGAGCAGGAGGTGTGGATCTTGAGCGACTGCAGAAGGGTAGTGCCGCTTCTGATCTCAAGCGTGGTATCGGCTTCCAGCTCGGGCCGGCCCGTGGCGGTGATGCGGACGATATCCGCGTCATTGATCCCGCTTGATGGCGAGACCGTGATTGTATCGGGGTCCTTGCCGGTGTAAATGATGCTCACGTCGGTGTGCCCGGCTGCAACGCCGCTGCACACAGCCTTACCGCCCTGTGGATTAGGAAGCGGACTCTGGCAGGCGGCGCCATTGTATTGGACGACCAACTCGGTGAGTCTGCTGTCGCAAACAGTACCCGGCGGATCGCCCGCTGGATAACATGCCGAGGTCTCCGCTGGATCAAAAAGGGCCACCGTCCCGCCTTCGGTCGTCGTAAGCTCGATGAGCTTCACGCTCCCGATTATATCGCCTGCATTCAGATCCTTTGAACAGGAGGTGTGAATCTTGAGCGACTGCGTCCCATTCGGCCCCGTCACGTTGAATAGGGTGTCGGCCTTAAATTCAATCTTATCGCCGTCCGCGAAGGTGACAGCGAACGACGTGCCCTTGTCTATCCCGGCGCTTGGTGTCGCACTGTACTTGGCAGCTTCCTTTCCGCCAAACGCTATGTCCACGGGCTCTCCGGGATCAGCGCCATTACAGGAGGCCTTGCCTTCCTGGAAATTGCTCGTCTGGCTGCATTCACCGCCGATGTATTCCAAGACCATTTTGGTGACCTTGCCCTGGCAGTCATTTCCTCCGGAGCCCGGCGGCGGCGGCGGAATGCAGCAGTATTTTTCCACCTTAAGCGCGCAGGCAAGCCCCGCATCCCAGTTGAGGTCGGTCTCACCGGACGTCAGGGTGGTGGAAACGGTCATGCCCGTGGTTGTGTCAGCATCACTGTCTACGGCATCATCAGTGCCTCGATCCTGTGGGCTGAAGATAAGGCCGCCAGGGGCTACAAATTCCACATAATAATCACCGGGGGTAAGGTTGTCGAAACGATAGGAACCGTTCGGATCGGTGGTGGTTGTGGCCCGTAACGCATCAGTACTGTAATCATACAGGTTCACCGTCACACCGGAAATGCCCGGCTCACCGGTATCCTGGATACCGTCCGCATCGGTGTCTTCCCAGACGAAGTCACCTATTGCTGCCGGTTGATACAAATCAACACCAGTCATATATCCGGTCACTTCAGTGGTGGTATCGTCAACGATAAAATTTTCAGCAGCATCTGCAAACCAGGAAAGATACTGGGGATTCACATGAATACCCAAGTGCACCCATTCATTGTTTTCCAGGGGTCTCTCCTGATCGATCCAAATCATTTCGGTCTTCAACAGGGTATCAGGTGATGAATCGACATAGCGGATGACAAGGGCCTTTTCTTCCTCAACGGGGTCGTATCCCCAGTTTCCCTCCTCTCCCACAATAAAACCCAGTACATTAAGAATATAGTATTCGGTGTAATCATCACATGAGAATCCCACACCCGAGAAATCCAATTCAAAGCCGGTCATTGGAAACCCGGATGTATTTTTTATATCGAAGTTGACAGCCACCTCCTCTATTGTTGTTCCCTCCGAGCTGATGATGGCTTCATTGACGGAATGGCCGATAACCTCAAAATCTTCATTCATAACCTCCAGGGCCACAAGGATGGCGTCATACTTTTTTATGGTTTCAATAGGGGCATCGAGCATGATCCCATCGCCGCCCGGTGATATCAATTGCGGGACGTTAGGATTTCCACATACCCAGTCGGTCGTATCGGGAATCGATGCAGGTTGGTCCGTATTGGTATCCCATAAAAGCTCATCCAGGGATGGGATCCTGGGTATCGCCGGGGGATCGGGAGGGAGGCAGAATGCATAGTACCAGCGCATGGACAAGCTCTCCCCGCTCGATGCCGAGAGCCGCACGCACGGCATATACATATCGGGATTGGCATCATCAACCAGCCAGAACACCCAGGGGATCGGCACCTGGTCCCGCCGGGTGGGGGTGTATTCCGTGTTGTCGGTACAGCTTATCTTTGTAGTTATCTTTGCAGCGGCGCGCTGGCGCGTTGATGTTGGATAGCATCCCACGCACAAAATAACAAATACGAAGAAGGATACCGGGAAAAATCCCTTTTTCATGCTGTTCAATCTCCCTTGGTTACAGGTGAGCGATCATGTACCATCCTTGCACGATGAAGGAGGATGGATTGTATTGTTTTAATGGCAGTCATGGATGGTTTCTTGAATTACACAGCAGGATGAAACCATCTGATTGGTGATGAAAACAATGATTGGAAAAATCTTCAATAAAACCGCCACTATGATCATGGAAACGTTCATGGCTTGTTTAAGGTCAGAAGTCCCGGATTCACCCTATCTCGATCTAATCCATTGCTTACCTGAAAACCGTATTACCACTATCACTAATCGGCCAAAGTCAATAAAATAAATGGGCAATTTTGATAGATTTGTAACAAGTATAATTTCTTAAAAATTATCCTTTATAAGGTATGATGGCGCCCCAAAAAGTCATTTTGGATCAACAAAAGGGACAATATCCTGAAAATAGCTGCATTGAATGTATACTCTATAATGGATAATTCCGGGTGGTTCAGACTTTTTGCAGGACCATCATAATTACTTGGTCAAATAAGGCATACTAAATTTGGAGCTGCCTTTCGATGTAAAAGGCAAAGATTTTCAATATATTAATGCTGCTTGGTTACACCCAATTTAACTGCGAAAGTTGAGCTTACCAGATGAGCAACAAAACCACCACCGCAGCAAGGACCATAAAGATGAAAAGGGCTATCCATTTCAACTGCCGGGTATGACCGACGAGGCTGCTGGTGTCGATAAACCGCGCCCATAACGGGAAGTGAAATCGCCGTCCCCGCATGTGCTTCCCGCCGGAATCCGGGGAATGGCCGTGCTTCATGGAACGCAGCAGGGTGATCCCCTTGGCGAAAAGGCCGGAGGTGTCCCGGGAGATGATCTCGTAGATGTTTTCCTCCACGATGGGTCTCTCCGGGTCCAGGGAAAGGTCCTCGATCTTAATCTCCTTAAGCCATGATGCCTTTTTGAAAAGGGTCTTGGTGGTATGGTGACGCAGGGGTGAACGGGGGCGATCCGCCAGACTGTCAAGAAAGCGGACCAGACCATTCGCGCGGCACAGCCGGCGAAGATCCCGGCGGGACTTTATGCCGGCGTGTTCGGCAAGGAGGCTTACCCTGGCCCGGCGGATGGAACGAATGAGGGCACGATGATCACCGGTTGTTGCCTCCCAGGAGACATTCAGCTCCGTATCCAGTCCCATGCTCCGGTTGGAGATGTTCGCCGATCCCCCGGTGAGAAAACGGTCGTCAACCAGAAGCAGCTTTGCATGCACGTACACCGGGGCCGATGCATCCCTGCCCGATACGGATGAAGGATAGTAGAACCCCAGCGAATGGCCATGCCGGGCCGCAGCCTCCGTAAGGGAGTGAATCATGCTCATCTGGGCGATCCCCAGGGAAATCTCCTCGATCAGCGCATGGGGCTTCTGGGGGAGGATGATGACCACCTGGAGGGATCCCCTGCCCTGCTCCCTCATACGATCGAGCAGCGCCCGGTAGACCGCCTGGGAGCTGAAGTACTGATTCTCTATGTAGATCAGCCGCTCCGCACCATGGATGGCATCCATAAAGAGTTGCCGGATTTCACTGATCGATTCCCAGGCAGGCACCAGGGTCTTTGACTGTGTCCTGCTCAGGGCGACCCGGTCGGCGGCAATGGCGATGCCCCCTTCCACGGCAACATGGTCCCTGCGGGCAGGGGGAGGCAGATCGAGCGCCCCTCCGTCGGAATGCGCCCATCGGTCCTGGAAAAGCTCCGTCAGCCTCGTCGCCGCTGGCCCGACGTGATAGGTCTGTATATCGTGATACAGCTCATACCCCTTGCCCGCGCTGTTGACGCGATCGGGATTATCCGGCCGGTGGTCGCGATCATCCCACCGCCCTGCGCAGATATCAAAGCCGCCCACGAATGCGAGCACCCCGTCGATCACCACGAACTTCTGGTGATGACTGGCGCCCACCGCATGCCTGTTGTCGAAGCGAAACCGAAGCTGCCGGTTGGTGGTCCAGTTGAAGATCCACTTCTGGAACCATTCACGCTTTATGGAAAAAATTACGCTGAAATCCCATGCCAGGATATAGATGGCAAGGTCCGGGTTACCCCGGCACAGTTCCTTGAGAAAGGGGAGCAGGCGCATGTCCCCGCCGGCCTCTGCTGCATCCGCACCTCGAAGCAGCCGGACATCGCTGTCAAACTGCCATCCGGCGATGAGGATATAGCGCTGCGCGCGCCGGGCCGCATGGTAAAAGGCCCGGTAATAATTCCGGCCGTCAATAAGGAGTCCGGTTTCCCGTACCTCGAAGCTTCCCCAGCAATTACGCCCGGGGGCAAGAATTTCTTTCATTATTACCCTTTCCGG
>JBLIRP010000124.1:0-8056 GCA_049472355.1 bacterium
CGCAAGGTCATCATCCTGGGCGGCGGGCCGAACAGAATCGGCCAGGGGATCGAGTTCGACTACTGCTGCGTCCAGGCGGCCCTCAGCCTGCGCCAGATGGGTCTGGAGTCCATCATGGTGAACTCGAACCCGGAGACCGTGTCAACCGACTACGACATCTCGGACAAGCTCTATTTCGAGCCGCTCACCTTCGAGGACGTGATGAACATCTGCGACCAGGAGAGGCCGGAGGGGGTGATCATCCAGTTCGGCGGCCAGACCCCCCTCAACCTCGCCCTCGCCCTCCACAGGGAGGGGATCCGTATCCTCGGGACCAGCCCCGAGGCGGTTGACGCGGCGGAGGACAGGGACCGGTTCCAGGCCCTGCTCAAGCGGCTTTCCCTGAAGCAACCCCCCAACGGGATCGCCTCCACCCTGGAGCAGGCCCAGCGGATCGCTGAGACCATCGGATTTCCGGTGCTCATGCGCCCCTCCTACGTGCTCGGGGGAAGGGCCATGGCCATCATCCACGACGAGGCCCAGATGAAGGAGTTCATGGCGAAGGTCGAGGACATCCTCGCGGAGAAGCCCATCCTGGTGGACAAGTTCCTTGAGGACGCCGTGGAGATCGATGTTGACGCCATTGCCGACGGCGCCACCTGCGTCATAGCGGGGATCATGGAGCACATCGAGGAGGCGGGGGTGCACTCGGGGGACAGCGCCTGCGTCATCCCCCCCACCTCCCTGACCGAGGAGATGCTGGGTATGGTCCGCCTCGCTGCGGAACGGCTCGCCCTGGAGCTCGGGGTGGTGGGCCTGATGAACGTCCAGATGGCGGTCAAGGGCGAGGTCCTGTACATCCTGGAGGTGAACCCCCGGGCATCCCGTACGGTCCCCTACGTGAGCAAGGCAACCGGCATTCCCTGGGTGAAGCTCGCCACCCGGCTGATGATGGGGGAGCGTCTTTCGGACCTGAATCCCGGGGAGTCGTTGCGTCCCGTCCATGTGGCGGTGAAGGAGTCCGTGCTCCCCTTCAACCGGTTTCTCGAGGTGGACCCGGTGCTGGGGCCAGAGATGCACTCCACAGGCGAGGTCATGGGCATCGACCAGACCTTCCCCATGGCATTTGCAAAGTCCCAGATGGCAGCGGGGAACACCATACCGACTGAGGGGAATGCCTTCATCAGCGTACGAGACAAGGACAAGCGGGACATCATCCTCATCGCCCACCTCCTTCGCGAGATGGGGTTTCAGATCCTGGCCACCGAGGGCACCCACACCACCCTCAGGATCAACGGCATACCCTCGGAGGTGGTAAGGAAGGCGAGCGAGCCGTCCCCAAACCTCCTCGACCTGCTCGGTTCAGGAAGCATATCCCTGGTCATCAACACCCCCTCGGGCAAGGAGACCCGCATGGACCAGGTGTCCATCCGCAGGCTGGCGGTGGCCCAGGGGATCACCTACGTCACCACACTGCCCGCAGCCCGCGCCCTGGTCATGGCCATCCACGCCCTGCGGAAGAACAGGCTCAGCGTCCGTCCCATCCAGGCGTATCATCCGGGAAACCGGCCATCCTGACCTATCGTTAAATAGTCGCTGGCTAAATTTACCGTCCCTTTGGATGATGCATAAGATCGATTTTTATACCCATTACCCAGTGCAGAAATCAGCTTATTGGTTTTTGACCATCTCGTTATTTGCATTGGGACATTTCATTCCATTGTATAAGCTGCCTCAACGCTGGTAGCGGATTCCAAATACAAAAGCCGGACCGAAGTCCGGCTTTCTATGTTAGAGAATCAGGTTATTCGTGAATTAGTATGCCTCCGATTGAATCGACCCTGACGTTCCTGGTGCATTGGGATACGAGCTTGTTATAGGGGTGAAGGTGAATTCAATCTCGTAATCGCCTCCCAGGATCAGCGGACCGAATCGGTATGGAACATTGGTGCTGGCATCCGCAGGGTTAGAAAAGGTTCCCTCATAGGTGTAGGCATCGGGATATTTTATGTCCCGTAGGATTCTAGTCTCATCGGGCGTAGTGTACTCCACGAGGAACGTGGATCCTGCAATCGGGGGATTCCCGTTTACATCCTGGATATACACAATAAAGCTGTACAGGCCTCCGCCCACGTACTCAGGAATAACATCCATGGTGCATTCGCCGGAGAAGAGTATGGGCATTCTGGCCATGATCAGATTGGTGAGCCCGCTCTTGCTCTGTTGCCAGGCAAGGCTGCCGGTGGCGAGCACGCTCTCGGCCCGATGGAGGTTGATCCCTTCCCCGCCCACATATATGACCCCTGGGGTGGAAGGGTCATCCACGGCAAGGACATGCTGGGCAAAGAGTGTGGTGTCATCCGGCGGATCGAACTGCGGCAGGCCCTGGTTTGCCTCCACCCACTGCCCTGCGCCGAAGGAGCCGTCCGCGTTCATGGTGTGTACATAGACGTTTCCCACTGCATGGGCCTGAAGGGATCCTAAAAAGTAGGTAATGGCATACAGCTTGTTGTTGACGCCGTCGATGAGGAGGTCCTTGATCTTCGAGCCGGGGTCCCTCACCGTATCGAAGGTGAAGGCGTCGCCGGCCTTGAAATCGAATGTCCCGTCATAGATGGTGAATGAGATGCCGGCAGCCGCATAGGCAACCCCCACGGTGGCATCCGCCTGCACACCCGACTGGCTGCCCACCACGCTGAACACGCCGCCGTCGGTCGCCTCGGTTGTGCAGCTAATGGTCCAGGTTTCGGAAAGGACGGTTTCATCCGCCGTGACATCGGTCATGGTGCCGTTTCCCTCGTTGCCGGGATTCGGTACGGGGGTGGTGGCGTCGAGCCCTTCGCCCAGTCCGGTGGATGCCTTGGTCCAGGTGGCGCCGCTGTTCACACTGACCCACACCCCATTGTCCTCCGTGCCTGCGTATATCACATGGGGGCCGGCGGGAAGGGACGAGGGATGAATGGCCAGGGTGGTAATCCGGTCACCGGTAAAAGAGGTGGTCTCGTTCCACAGGATGCCGCCGTCCGTGCTCTTCATCACCCCTATGGCGGAAGCTGCATAGAGGACCGCGCTTGCCCCGTTGGTGCCCGGCACCTTGACCATATCGCGCACCGACCTGCCGTACCCGAGGCCGCTTGCCGTGACGTCGAATTGAAAGACATCGCCGTCCTCGAACGGGTTCAGCGAGTCCTCGTAAATGGTAAAGGTCACCTCAGCATTGTCGGAGTAGTATCGGATATTGTTATCCGCCCTCCTGTTCTGTAATCCCGACACGCTCCCGTACACCGTCCAGTTGCCGCTGGCCGTAGTATCGAACTCGAAGGAGTCGCCGTACATGAAGAAGATATCCCCTGAATTGATGGTGAATTCAATACCACCTGACGAGTAGGGTACATCGGTCTGGGCCGTCTTGGTAAGAGTCCCGGAGGCCGTGCCTGTCACCTCCCAGCTATCCCTCAGCGTTTTGAAGGTAAAGGTGTCTCCCTCGGCAAAGGCGCCGGTCTGGTCAATAAAAAAGGTCACCTCTTCACCCGAGGTGACATAGCTTGTGGTAAAGTCGGTATAGAGCGGACCGGGACCCGATGCGGTGCCGCGCACATAGAACCCTCCGCTACTTCCCCCCCAGACGTTCGGATCGCGATAGGTGAGGGTCCATGTCTCGGTCTTGGTGGTTGCCGAGGTAGCAAGGACGTAGAGCTGCCCCTTGCCTGCCAGGAGGTAATTGGCCGGATTGCTGTTCACCGGGTCTGTGGGATCGTAGCCGCCGACATAGGTGACCGTCCAGGTCTCCGTATCAGCAGGGGTATCCGCGTCCATTGTGTCCATGTATCCGTTCGCGTTGCTTCCCAGGGGGGAGTCGTACAGGTAGATCGCATCCTCGGGGTCCGAATATGGGTTGTGATCGAGATAGGCATCGATCTTGTTGAAGGTGACCGTCCACGTTTCCGTTTTGGAGGCTTCGGAAAGGGTGGGCTTGCTCATAACCCCCTTTGCCGCGTCGAAGAAATAGTCGCCACCAACGTTTTCAGCGGTGCCTCCGCTGGGATTCACTACTCCGCCCCAGCCAAAGTCCTCGCCGTCCGATGCGAAGAGCGCGCCTAGGCCGTCGATTCCTACCCATACATATGGGCTTCCCCCATCGTCACAGAGGATGGTGAGGACCGCCTTGCCCGCACTCAGGATGCCGTTCCATTCCTCGGGATCGTCGCTGTTCCAGTTCAGACCACCGTCCAGGCTTCGAAAAACATTTCCCTTCCCGAGATACCCGGTGGCCGCATACACCGTGTTGTGGTTATCCGAGTCTACGGCAACGTCGTTGACATAGGGGTCTATCCAGTTCTGACCGGGAATGGTGGAGGAACGGCTGACCGTATTCCATGAATACCCGCCGTCCGTGGATTTATACACCCCGCCGCCATCCGTCCCTGCATAGATTATCTCGTTGTCAGGGGAAGGCGTCACCTCGATGCAGGTCACATGGGTGGTCCTACCGCCGTTGGTGGCCTCTGCAGTCACCGGGAGAAACCCCTGCTGCGGGGTCGGGGAGGTGCTTACCAGGGTGCTGGTTGTCGCACCATCCACGGTCTGGCTGCTTCCCGGCACCATGATCCCTCCGGTGTTGTATGTCTTGAAGGAGATCGCCGTATCGTCGGGCACGGGATTTCCCGATATATCCCCCGCATGGATGGTGATGTCATCCTCCAGGCCAATGATCCAGTAGCCCGATACATTCTTGAACTCCGCAGAGATCCCGAACTCCTCGCCCACCGGGGGACCGGCGCTGATGGCGATGGAACTGGTGGTGGTGGTCACCTTGCTGTCGTTGTAATAGTACGCCTTGATGCTCACCGGACCCGCCTTGGTTCCGCTCCTTAACAAGGTGGTCACCTGCCCGTTTTGGGTCAACGCGCTCATGGGAACAATCGTTTCGCCGCCGTTGGGTCCGCTCTGTATGGCAAAATCGATCCGGTAGCCGTCCGGAACCGGTTCGCTGTGCGCATCCGACACATCGAAGGTCAACCGGGAGGTTGAGATCCCGCCGGTTCCCTTTATACTGATGGACGTGGGATCCGGAAATCCATCGGCCATCCGGATATCCGCAGGAGAGGGGAGGATGGTGGCGGTTGCCGAGCCGCTGATGCTTATCCCGCCGGGGCTCCATGTGGCGGTGATGGTGATGGTCCCGTCCTTGTTGGAGGCCTCGAAGACCACATTCACCTTGCCCTGCCCCCCTGAGGTGGCGGCGGTCGCAACCCCGTTGGGATCGGTGATGCTCACCCCGCTGAGGTCCACGAGGGTCCCCAGGGTACCGTCGCTGAGGGAGAACACCACCTGCTGCCCATCCGCTGCCGGCGAGCCGGTGGCATCCGTGAGGGTGGCGATGACGTTGGCGGTCTCATCCCCGGTTCCCAGGAGGGAGTTCGGGGTAATGGTCAGGGTGACGCTCCCCGGTGTATAGGTTATCTGTATCTCCTCGGTGATCCCCCCACTGGTGGCCTGGATGGTGGCAGTGCCTACGTTCGGATCACTGATCAGCCGGGCCTGGGCTATACCGCCGGCGGTATAGCTCGTGGTGGTGGTGGTGCCGGTCACCTGGAAGGACCCCCCGCCCGAGACGATGGTAAAATCAACGGGGGTGTCATCCGGTGCGGTGCCTCCGCCCACGATGGTGACCGAGGCGGTAAGCGTGGACTTGCTGGTGCCATCCGCGGGCAGGCTGGAGGGCTCGGCCGTCAACGAGATGTTGGCGATCTGGGCGCCGCTCAGATTGATGAGGGCGCTGCCTGACACCTCGTTCGTTGTCATAGCGGTAACGGTATCGACCCCTCCCGCAGGAACATACCCCGGAGAGGTGAAGGTATTGGTTGCGCGTCCCTCGCTGTCGGTTATCGCGGTATTTTTTTCCAGGGTGCCGTCCATGGCATCGAAGGTGATTGTTATACCGGGAACGGAATTGTTGAACAGGTCGAGCACGGTCGCGGTGATCGTGCTGGTGGTCTCACCGTCCGCCAGCAGGTCGGCAGGATTTGCATCCACCATGACCGAGGCAGCCGGTCCGGGGATGAAGTCGACGGTGGTGATCGCATTGTATCCCCCCGACTCCGCGGTGATGGTCACCGTGCCCGTCCGGGTAGAGCTTCGCAGGGTGGCCCGGGCAATGCCGCTGGTGGTTGTCAGGGTGACCGTATTTTGCGCCAACGCGGTATTGGGATCCAGGTCCCCTGCGGTGGTGGTGAAGGTGACCGGGGTGTCGTCCGGGATGTTTACCCCCAATGTATCCTTTACCGTTGCGCTCAGGGTAAGGGAGGTCGTTCCATTCGCCACGATGCTTTGGGATCCGGAGCTGAGTGTTATGGACCCGATCGGGTACGTCGGGGCATTGGGATCACCCGAGATACCGCTCAGGCTGATGATCACGCTGTTTGTAAATTCATTCGGTGCCTCCACCGTGATGGTGGCGGTGCCTCCGGGAGGTGATGTGTCAGGCGCCGTATAGGTGGCCTGGGCCTCTCCGTCGGAGGTGAAGACAAGAAAGGTGGACAGTGATCCATAATTGGCGCTCAGGGTAAGCTTCGTTTCGTTCTCCACCGGGTTGTTGAAGGCGTCGTAGGCTGCCATGCTGATGGTGCTTGAATCCCCCTCACCGGGAATCAGCGTATCAGGACTTGCGCTGACGAGCAGTGTTGCCGTCTGCCCTGCAATGAACTCGATCGTGTCGAAGTCATTGAACCCGTCGCAGGAGGCGATGATGGTGGCGATCCCCTTGTTGGTGGAGCTCCTCAGCGTAGTCCTTGCTACGCCGTTTGTCGGGTTCGTGGTATATGAGCTTTGCACCCCTGCAATATCCGGATCGATATCACCTGCGGTGGTGGTGAAGGTGACGGAGGTGGTCGTGTCGGGCATGTACATCCCCGCCGTGTCGAGAACGGTCGCGGATATGGCCGCAATACTAACCCCATCCGCCACGATCTGTTCGGAGCCTGTTGCAATCTCAATGGAATTCATGATGCCTGTTGCACCGGACGAGGGGGTGGTGGGGGTGGAATTGGGGTCTGCTGCGGCATTGGGGTCGCCGCTGATGGTTATGGGGAGCGACTCCGATACGCCGCCCGAATATATGGCGTTGACCACTGCGGCCCCGGGTTCCTGGGGGTTGAGGAACACCGATGCCTCCCCGGTGAGAGACGTCGTATTGGAGGATGAGCTCAACGTGGCTGCCGTGACGGGAAACACGGAAAAATTGATGGCGAAACCCGTGCCGACCGGTTCACCGTTGATATCCGTAACCAGGGCGGTGATCATGGGAAAGCTGCTGCCGATAACGATGTTCGGGTCACTGATGGAGAGCGTTATTGCGGCAGGCTCCGCAGTGGTGGTGGTGCCGCCTCCGGACGTGCCGGAGCCGGGTTCGACTTCCACCTTCGAGCAGCCGGTAAGACCGGCACTCAACAGAAAACAAGGGATGAGAATACATATGACCCACACGAGCGATTTTTGTCTTTTAAAAAGCCCTCCTAATGAACAAATCCCTTTTCCGGTATTCATGGTTGATCCCCCACGTGTGTTGTTTTCTCCGTGTCCTCCTGGCATATAAAATAGAGACAAAATATCTTTAACATATTGTTTTTATATCCTTCTATTCTTTTGTTAACCTCGTCAGACACACTATATCTTAAACAGGGCATACCTCCCTGCCTTTTTTACATTTATCGACCTTTTTTGGAAAAAACTTTACAGGAAATCTTGACAAAAGGGCTTTAATTTCAAATAAAAAATTGGACTCATGGAGTGAATTATGGGGAAACGAAACACATGGTCGGGAAATGTTCAGGGGGGGAGTCGCGGACTACTCGATCATCGCCTGGCTCATCGATGTTTCCCGTATGACGCGCGGGGTTATGAAGATGAGAAGCTCGTCGAACCCGTCGGTCTTGTCCTCGGTCCTGAAGAACACGCCGATGAGGGGAAGATCGCCGAACAGCGGGACCTTCCGTTGGTTGCTCTGCTCGTTCGCCTGGGCCAGCCCGCCGATCACCGCGGTATCCCCGTCGCTCACGATGAGCTTCGTGGTGGCGGT
>JBLIRP010000125.1:0-7982 GCA_049472355.1 bacterium
TTTCGTAAATCACCAGGGCGAGGATCTGCCGGGGCCGGGTGCCCAGTGCCTTCAGCACCCCGTATTCACGCTGCCGCTCCAGCACGGACATGAGTACCGTGTTCAAGACCCCTATGGCCACGATCAGGATGATGATGAAGATCATGATCCAGTTTCCCATCTTGTCCGCCTTCATGGCGGTATAGAAGGACTTGGCGAACTCCTGCCACGGCTCCACCACCAGATCGGGGCGCTCGATGGCCCGTTCGATCTCGCGGCTCAGGGCACGGACCCGGTCGAGCCTCTCTGCAATGATCACCACCTCGTGCACCCGCCCCTCCATCACCAGCAGTTCCTGGGCATCTGCAAGGTGCAGATAGAAGGCCGTGCGGTCCTGGCCCTCGTCGCCGCTTTCCACGATTCCGGTCATCCGGTAGAGTTCGTTGGCGAGCGACCCGTCCGCTGCCTGAGACACGATAACGACCTCGTCACCTACCCGGGCATGCAGCATTCGGGCAAGCCCCTTCCCGAGCAGGACCTCCCCGGCAGGGCTTCGGGAAAGGGGGCTGCCTGTGGTTACCTTTCGATCGAAGTGCGTGGCGGCGTTTTCCTTATCCGGGTCGATGCCGATGATCTGCGCTGCCGCGCTCTTATCCCCTGCGGAGGCGAGTCCTGCGGAATAGAGACGGGGGCTCCAGGACTCCACCCCCTTGATGCCCATGATTTTTTGGCCCAGGCGCTCCACGTGGTCGATGTTCTTATACAAAGAGGGCTTGTCCAGATACCCCTTGGCGTGGATCTGGATGTGCCCCAGGCGGTTGCGGGTGAACATATTGATAATGTTGTTGTAGGAGCCGTCCGCCCAGCCTATGGCCACTGCCGCGAGCACGAATCCCCCCAGCATGGTCAGGGCCGTCAGGATGGAGCGCCGCTTGTGGCGGAAGATATTCCGGAAGGCGATCTTACACATCACCACTGCGTGATTCCCCCCTGTTCATATTCCCTCCCTGAGGTTTCGCAGCGAAAACACGTCCTCCTCGATCTTCTTGTCAAACTCGATATCCAGGTAGCGGATCACCGTCTTGTGCCCCTCCTTGGTCTGAGGGACCATCTCCATCACCGCGGGGATGTTGCGCCCGTCGAAGGTCTGGATGTCCCGGAAGTGCAGGATGCGCACCACTGTTCCCTTTTCGTCATAATAATTCTGCCACACCGGTATGTAGTCGGATTCCCGCACCGCAATGGTCACCTTGTCCCAGACGATGGGCACCCCCTCCTTGGGCCGGCACTCGATATAGATGAGGTCGGCTTCGGCATCCTCCGGGGTGAACAGGCTGAAGTGATAGTCATCCAGAAAGGTGTACTCCCTCACCAGGTCGTTGTTGGTAAAGTCGGAGCCCATCCAGGAGCTCATCATCATGGAGGGGGGGATCTTGATCACCTTGTTGGTATTGGGAAGATAGTTCCACATCTCGTCCCCCATCCGCAGGGTCCCCACCCCCTGCTCTTTTTTGGGCGACAGGATGCGGATAAAGGTCTTTTTCATACCCTGGGACCAGATCTTCATCCTTAGGGTCCGCTGCCAGTGAGGGGTGACGATCTCCATCTCCACCTCTGCATAGCTCGAGCTGCTGCGGTACAGCTCGTCGATCTTCTTCACGATGGTTGCTGCGTCGGGCTTCGTTGCGGCCGTTCCCCTCGGTGCCGCAACTGTGATGAAGAGAACGCAGATCATCAACGGATGGAATAGATAACGCCGCATGCTCATATCCCCTTCCTTATGTTAAAAATCCGTAAGGCTTCAACTCACAAGATGGCATGAAATTGCTCCATACGAAGCTTCTCCGACCGGCTATGGCGTACGTCCGCAGTCACACAGGCGCATCCCCCATTCCCTTTCCCGCAATGTACTGAGCGGTCAGTATTTTTACCCATTTTGCGGGGCTTCCCGAGGTGGTTTTTAAAAATTGCCGTATAAGATAACTATCTGCCACCATATCTCACAGCCGTGTCCGGCGTCAAGCCCCTGATGCTCGATCAGCAATGGGCGTCTGACCGGTGGCCATGCCCCCTATAGTACCTTGAGGGAAAATCTTCAGGTGAGAACTACGTAATCGGGCACGTTATCATGAAATGACCACAGATCGATGACAGACGGATTTCTGCGACATCGGTTCATGGGAATGCCCTGTTCATGGCATTCCCCGGTCTGTCATTGCATAATTTCGAACTTTACGCGTGCGTCTCTTACAAAGCAAGGTCTTGTGAAGTATACTATAGTAAGAAGCCAATCTCATTACGTTAAGAAGCACGTGAATGATTTTTAGAAAAATTTATCACCAAGGCAAGTCTAATGAATTGCAAAATAAAAAGAGTATAATATGGGGTCTTCGACAATTGTACAGCATGGAGAGCCGTAAGGAGATCATCTTTATATTTTTCAACCCCGCCGAATTGTGTTAACTGCAGTCCCACGCGGCAGATTTCCCTTGAATCAATGATCTGCCTGATCTTAGGCTGTTTTTCGACCAGTGAATGAGCCTGGCCCGGCATTTCAAAGGGAGGGGTATGGAGTAGGACGTAGGCGCAGTACGCCCAGTGGACATGGGCTGTTTTCGATAGGAACCACCGGGCGAATACGTGCAATATCCATATTGACCGGGTCTCAACAGATGCATTATACTTTTCCAATCGTTTCGAGATGAATGCCGATACCCGGTTTTGTATCCTGTTTATGTCCGCCCGGACAGAGATGGTTGATAAGAGCGGGAATAAGAAAAGGGCGATATTATTTACGTGGTACCCGATAAGGGTTACCCGATTTTCCTTCATAATTCACTTTAAATAATATTAAAAATAATTTAATATTACAATATAATATGATTATATGAATAAGCTGCGGAAGGTCAAACCCGGTGTTGAGGTATTCCTGAAAGACCATGTGAAACTGGTCAAAGGGAAGGGCGTGGGCCTGGTCACCAATCCGACCGGGGTGGACAGCCGTCTGAGGAGCACCATCGACCTTTTTTTCCGGGAGCCCGCCGTCCGTCTTGTCGCCTTATACGGACCCGAGCATGGGGTCAGGGGTAATGCCCAGTCCGGGGAATATGTTCCCTTCTATGTGGACGAAAAATACGGCATCCCCGTATTCAGCCTCTACGGACAATCGAAAAAACCGGCGGCAGGGATGCTCAGGGACATCGATACGTTCATGCGCTCATTTGACACGCAGAAGGATGAAAAGATCCCCGATCGCTCGATGATCGAGGGCATCGACACACTGATCTTCGATATCCAGGATGTGGGCACGCGCATCTATACCTACGTGGCGACCATGGCCTTCTGCATGCAGGCATGCGCTGAAAACGGCATTCAATTCATCGTCCTGGACAGGCCGAATCCGATAAACGGCATCGATACGGAGGGCCCGGTGATCGAGTATCCCGAATACAGCTCGTTTGTGGGTCTCTATCCGGTCCCGGTGAGACACGGCATGACCGCCGGGGAGCTTGCCCTGCTCTTCAACGATCGATTCCTTGAGAAAAGGGCCGATCTTACGGTCATTCCCATGGAGGGGTGGACAAGGGCCGTGTGGTTCGACGAGACATCCCTCCCCTGGGTCATCCCCTCCCCGAACATGCCGACGCTCGACACGGCGTGTGTCTACCCCGGGCAGGTGTATCTGGAGGGCACCAACATATCGGAGGGAAGGGGCACCACCACCCCCTTCGAGCTGTTCGGCGCCCCCTGGATCGATGGACATGATCTGGCCGCACGGCTCAACGGTCTCGATCTTCCCGGAATATTATTCAGGGAGGCCTGGTTCACGCCCACCTTTTCGAAGTACTCGGGGGAGCGGTGCGGAGGGGCCCAGATACACGTCATGGACAGATCCGCATACCGGCCGTTCGAATCCACGCTATCCATCATGAAGGCCATCATGGACATGTATCCGGAGCGTTTTGCGTTCCACGCCGACTATTTCGATGCCATCATGGGGACATCGACGGTGCGTGAGGCGCTCGAAGGGGGCGCTGGTGTCCGCGATATCGTGAAGGGCTTTCAGGAGGATTTAAAGGGGTTTCAGGCATTGAGGGACGCGTATCTGCTGTATTGATCAAGCCGAGGGAACACCGATTGTTGTCGTGGGCGATAACAATGTGTCATATACGTGAGAAAGGTAACCTCTTTTCCCGCATGGGCGATCCGGTTATTTCTTCTGCAACGCCTTTACTATATTGTGTCGGAAAATGATTACCGGAAGGCAAAAAAACAATTGCTGGAGGATGTTCACGATGCAATGGTGCTTCAGGCAACCCCTGCTGTAATTTCCAGTTCAGTAAAACTGCTGGCAAGCAATGTCCTGCGTGCAATGGATGCCCTGCACATCGCTTGTGCCTTGGAATGGCAAGCAGACCTCTTTGTCACTGCCGACAGAAGACAGTTGATGGCTGCAAAGAACGCGGGGCTGCGGACTGAATTCATCGGCCGATCCAATGCTTAAAATGGATGGCGCCCGGTGACCCGGGGGAGGCTTTACGGCCGGGGCTGATGATTCCGCTGCCGGTCAGCTCGATTTCATCTCTATTCAGGTAGACCTCTTTTTTCCCCGCGAACTCGATATAGGTGCCGTTGAAGCTGTGATCGCTGAGCACGTATTTGCAGCGACGCTGTTCGATTTTAGCGTGAAATCTTGATATACGCTCATAATTGAGCACAATGTCATTGTCCTCATGACGGCCGATCGTACATTCGGGTTGATCTTGGTCGACCCGGAGCATGCAGTCGGCAAAACGGATCTCCAGGCAGGCATTGCCCACACGGGGTGTCTCGATCCTGTCGCGTATCACCGTGGTATCCGTACGGTCCCACAGGTATTCATAGGCCTGCACACTTCCGGATTTGCCTTTGATGGTTTCGGTTCCGATCGGCCGCAGCCATTGGCGCAGCTCCGGTTTCAACTGATCGGCAGTGTGGGTGGAAAAAATAATCTGTCGCGGATTGGCCAGGTGGGTCATCCGCGCTGCCAGATTGACCGCATCGCCGAAAACATCCCCCTGCCGTTGGACAACCAACCCGGTATGAATGCCGATATGAAGGTGGAGTTTGACCGGTTCCGAAACGTCTTCGACCGGCAGTCCTTCCACCACCTGATGCATGCGCACACCAGCCTGGACGGCCTGATCGGCGGATGGAAAAACACTCATGACTTCATCCCCGATGGTTTTGATCACCTCGCCCCCATATTCCCGGGTGACCTTCTCCATCCCCGCAAGACATGCCGCTACAATCTTCTGGGCGGCAGCGTCGCCGAGCTTCTTGTACAGTGACGTGCTGCGGACCAGATCGGCGAACAGCACTGCAGCATGCGATTGACTCTGCTTCATAAACAAATAATACAAAAAGCCATTCGCATCTGTCAATTCCACCCGGCCATCTGTCCGATTTGTCAACCAGGATGATCCACTCATAAAAACCCTGCGACCGCCGGTTGGTCGAAGCGCTCCAAGATGCGGACATGGATATCCATCCGGCCGATGTCCTGGTGTGTCAGCGTTTTTTCTCCCTTGGGATGATTTTATTCTTGTGTTTTCCCCTCACCGCTTTTGTATCTGTTTTTCCAGTGCCGGTTATTTTAATCTCTGAGGGTTTAATTCCCCGCCCCTTGGGGCGAGCCACAAAATTCGTTTTAATACCCCGCTGCTTGCGGCGGGGTAGTTTATTTCTTCGATTTTTCTTATCTCTATGGAATTAAAATGCTTTTTATAACAGCATGGCAGCGATACCGGAGGGCATCAGCACGGCTGCGGCGGCGATGTTGTTCATGAAAAGGGAGAGGATCGCAGCGCACAGCGAAAGGGAAAGCATGAGGAGCCGCTCGCTTGTGCCGGTTATCCGCACCAGCAGGGCGCTCATGTATTCGCCGGGGCCTGTCTGCCTGACGGCCTCGGTGATAATGAAGGCGGCAATGAGCAGGATGACCGCCGGTCTGATGAAACCGCTCAATGCCTCGTCACGGGTGATGACCCCTGCGGCATACAGGGTCACCGGCACCAGCAGGGCCACTAGGTCTGGCCGCAGCCACCCCCTGACGAACAGCAGGGTCGCCGCCGTCAAAATAATGAGCACAAGGGCGATTGCCATTATTCAAAGCCTCTGTCAGGCGCCGTGTAAGGCGATCAGATGGATAGCTGCCTTTCAGATGACATGGCGGGGCAGCCCCCGGGACGATTCGTGGGATCGGCAGATCGCTGAAGGAAACATAAGGAGACATACGGGCACTGCCCGCCCCGGCTGTCATCCCCGGAGGGATTTACTATCTGATATCCATCGGGATCAGGGTTATCTCGATGCGCCTGTTCTGGGCGCGCCCCTCCTCCGTCTCATTGCTTGCCACCGGCTTATACTCACCGTATGCCGTTGCAGAAAGGGTATCGGGATCGATGCCCTGCTCCTGAAGATACTTCACCACATTGACTGCGCGTGCAGCGGAAAGCTCCCAGTTTGTCGGGTATATCTTGGTGAGGGCCCCGCGTATCTTCAGGTTGTCGGTATGGCCTTCGACGCGGATTGCCCTGTCCTTTACGTGCTTGAGCACATCAACCACCTTATGCAGGACGTCTAAGCCCTGGGACCGTATCTGGGCCTTTCCCAGATCGAAGAGCACCTTGTCCAGCATATTGACGGTCAGCTTCCCCTTCAATTCGGTTATGGTGACCTGACCCTCTGAGATCTCGGACTTGAGGCTCTCGATCATGGACTTGTAGGCAGCGCTCATCTCCTGAAGGCTCTCCTCTTTGGCTGCAACGATCTCTGCGATCCTTATTTCCAGCTCGCTGATCCTCTGAGTCTTTTCCTCGCGTTCCCTTTCCAGATCGGCGACCTTCTGCCTGAGATCAACGATCATAGTGGAAAGCTCATCCGACTTCGCATTAAGGGTGTTCTCAAGTTCGAGCAACTGCGATTCACATTGCTGAAGCTTTTTCGTGAGATCCGCATTCTGCGTTTGCAGGTCCATGTATTCCCCCTGGAGAATGCTCAGGTCTTTGGTCAGGATCTCGCTGTCGTTGAGACATTTCTGGTACACATCCTTGCCCACCCCGCAGCCGGCGACAATCAGGGAAAAGATAATAACAAGATAAAATAACATGAATTTTTTGAACATAGCTACCTCACCTTAATCCATATTCTAAATAAGTTATAATTTAACCATATATATCAAATTGTTTCCGAGAACAATCATGCATTTCCTCCATTCTGTCCTGGATTGACCTGACGGAAAACGGCCTTACCCGGATAAGAGTATAGACAGAATTCAAATGTGTGTCAAAACAGCTAGTGATGAAAAAAAACCTTATAATAGAAAATAACCCATCTTATGCCTACCTTTTTCTCAGAAATCATACGGCAATCTCTCCGATCATGACTTGGGGGAGGAGATCCTATGCCTGTGTGAGTTATGGATTTTATTGATAGATCCATCTTTCTTTAGGCCCTTGGTTCTGAAATTCGTTCTTTTTGGGGCAGAAAATTTTAGAACCTCTTTCGTTCTTGCTTGTTCAGCTTAGATAACAGCTTAGATAGAATGCAAGCTCTTGTCAAAACAAGCTGAGGCAGAATGCGGCGATCGACGGCCGAGCCTGTATCGCCATCAAGGTGGTCAAAAAGGCGGATGCCAATGCCGTGAGGTGGCACCGCTGGGCAGCCATACTCCTCATCCTCGCCATCGCCGCGGCCCTGGTGCACTCCCTGGTCCTTGCGGGCAGGATCGGCTCCTCCATGGTCTCCGAGGCGGACAAGGGCGAGATCCTGGTGAAACTGGAATTTCCCACCAGGTATGACCTTGCCCAGACCGGGATGCGGGTGAAGGATGCTGAGGACCTGATCAGGGGCGTACCTGAGCTTCGGCATAGCCTCTCCACCATCGGCAAGGTGGAGGGGGTGATCGGGCAACCCTCCGAAGGGGTGTACCTTGCCCAGGTCCTTCTGAAGTTCTCCGAAAG
>JBLIRP010000126.1:0-7943 GCA_049472355.1 bacterium
GCCGCTTTTGAGTGAGATCTCGGCCACGGACGTGGTGGAGAACGACTTCTCCATCCTGACCGGAAGGATCACCGATTCGGGCACGCTGGACGCCTTCACGGTCACGGTCGACTGGGGGGACGGCTCCGCACCTGAAGTCTTCACTTACGCTGCCGGCACGACCGGTTTCACCGAGATGCACCAATATTTGGATGACAGCCCGAGTGGGACGCCGGCGGACGAATACAGCATCACCATTACCGTGATGGATGATGACACCGGCCAGCACGCGGCCGGCACCACCATGACGGTATGTAACGCAGCGCCGGAGATAACGGCGCTGGTCAGCAGCGCCCCGGAAGTCGGGGATGCCAGGCCGGGCGATGTGGTCACGGTATCGGGGTCCTTCGCGGACATCGGCACGCTCGATACACACACCATTGTCCTTGAATGGGGCGACGGCACCATGACCTCAGCGGTGATCAACGAGGCGGGCTCATTCTCCGCCACCCATGCCTATGCAACGGGCGGCATCTTCGACATTAGGGTGATTCTCTTGGATGACGATCTGGGCAGCGTGGAAGGGCAAACGACCGCGCTGGTTACCGGCGCACGGGTCAAAGACGGGGAGCTCCAGGTCGTGGGTACCCATGGCAGTGATCACCTAAGTATCAACAAGGTTGGCAAGAAGCTCTACAAGGTCCATGCCGACTTCCTTCCCAGCTGCCGCCGCTGTCGCTGCCACTATCTGACCTTTGATGCGGCGGATGTAATGAGTATCATGATCCTCCTCGGCGACGGGCACGACCACGGCCGGATCGCCGGGAATATCGATCTGCCGGTCACCATTGACGGGGGAACGGGAAACGATCGCCTGAAGGCGGGTCGCGGCCCAGCCATCCTGATCGGAGGTGAAGGCAACGACAAGCTCATCGGCAGCCGCGGGGACGACGAGATCTACGGCGGCGAGGGCAACGATCACATCCTGGGCGGCAGGGGGAATGACCTGCTGGACGGAGGCTCGGAAAACGACAAGATATTCGGCTCCTGCGGGGACGACGTTATCCTGGGGGGCGACGGAGACGATCGGATTTACGGTGACAGCGGCAACGACACCATGGATGGAGGGGCCGGAAACGACATGGTCGTGGGCGGCCGGGGCAATGATGATCTTTCAGGGGGTGAAGGCGATGATCGGCTCTGCGGCGGAAGCGGCAACGACGTATTGATGGGTGGTCCCGGAAACGACCGGCTCTTCGGCGACCAGGGGGATGACGAGCTCCTGGGAGGAGACGGTGACGATCTCCTCGTGGGCGGTTCGGGGCAAGACATCTTGGACGGAGGCGCTGGAGACGACACGCTGATTGACCGGAGCCATAAGGGGAAGCATTCGAAATCCTGTGTTCAAGGGTCGTGCTGCAAGGCAAAGAAAGGCGCTTGTTCATTCCGGAAATTCAGATAGAGCCGAAAGGAATCATGATCCATTCCAAAAACTCTCCTGATTTTCAATCCTTGTCAAGGCAACTATTCTAAGAAAATTTGGCAAAAGAGATTGGAGCGCTCCATCTCCGCAAGGCGCGTGGTGATGTGCTTGATGGTATCCGTGAGGTTGGGGATGAGCACGTATTCCAGGGCGTTGACCCGGCGCCTGGTCCGCTCTATCTCCTCAGCCGGAAGCTCGATGCCCTTTTCCGTCCGGGCGAACTGGACCATCAGGGGCAGGGCATCGGAGAGCAGGGTGAGCGACTGATCATAATTTGTCATGCCCTTAATTCTGCCCTTAGTTCTTGAATTTTCCACGAATCTGTACTATGCTATTTTTATGGAGCAAATCTTACTCGACACCGAAAAATACAATGGGCGTTATGTCGCGCTCAAAAGCTTTGAAGACCATACGGTCGTGGGCGTCGGTGATGATCCGGAAAGCGCTCTGAATGACGCCCGTGCCAAGGGATTTGACAGTCCCATTCTACTCTATGTCCCAGAAAAGGAGGTTGTCCACATCTACTGATGCCAATCCGAAATTTCCCCTTTTCCTTGACGCGGCCGGGAGACATACCGCGCCCCTACCTTTTAACCACAAAAAATCTCAACGTAATGTTATTCGCAAAAGATCCAAGACCTCATCCAAAAATTCATATATATCGCATATCATTTACTATTACGATACATTATACTTCATTAGATAGAAGAACTCTGATTGGAGACATGGGACCTTTTAGAATTCACACGATAAATTTTATATTTTACACTACCGAGATTCTTGTTTTTTACACAAGATCAATGAAACCAAAACACCCAACACAAACCCAATCACCGTGGTGGTCAGGAGCAGGACTGCCCTGGGCATGGTTATCGTAATAAAGAGAATTTTTGTCTCAACAGCAGATCTGTTTTGCAGTACAATGATGAGACATAATATAACAAGGATGAGAACAGCAATCAATTTGGCCCGTTTCATCGGTTATCCCTCCTCCAGGATCTGAATGTGAATTCTGACGGCCGGTCCTAATGTCTGGGCTGCCCGGAGTCGGCCTGCGCCGACCGATGCGGAAAGGACCAGGATGTTTTCACCCATTTTCCCCTCCGTTTAGTGACATCAACTTTTTTATATCATGACGAAAGCCATAATGGAAGTCTGCATCGTATCTATCTGAATGCTCCAAAGAACAGAAAAAAAAGACAATTCCCCCGACTCATCCCGGCAAAATTCTTCTTGAGGAATTCTTAAAGCCAATGGGCATTAGCCAGTACCGGCTTGCCCAGGATATAGGAATTCCTGCTATGCGGATCAACAAGATTGTCCGAGGCGAAAGCTGCATTAGCGCTGACACTGCTCTGCGCCTTGCCCGTCACTTTGGCATGTCGGTTGAATTTTGGACAGGCATTCAGAACCACTATGACACTGAAATGGTTAAAATGGAACTGGCTGACCGTCGTTCTCTGTATTGCCTGAATCCTTTCCCCTGGCCCTTCTGTCCCGCAGATACTTTTTTATGGGGAGATTCCAGTTCAGGCGGGCGATAAAGGCGAAGTCTTCTGCAGTATCATATACCCCGAAGCGCATGCCGAGGTCGATGCGCAATAGCCCGGGCAGCTTTGGATATCTTCTCTTCGGTATGTTCCAGAAGAGTCCCGGAGAGATATATACCGGATTTTCGTGTCCCCCGTCAATCTCCGTAGTGATCCAGAAGATTTCAATGGAATAATTATAAGAGGGCTTGAGATATGCCGCACCCAGGAAAAGGCCCAATGCATTGTATGCCGGGTCGCCTTCAGGGATGTCATTGAAATTCGGATGACTGGAAAGGATATCCATATGGATGGCAAGGGATAGCTGAACCGTTTGCCGGTTCGGCAGGATCTTGGAAAATATCAATTGGGGCTGGTAATGGGTGCGCCCGTCAGTCATACCCAGACGATCGTCATTCGGTATCAGGACGGAAAAGGCAGTTGCCGAATCCACATAGGGTTTAAGGATTCTCTTCCACTGATATTTGGTTCCTAGAAATATGTCGGACAAACCGGTCCCCGTATCGCCCCGGAAGGGATTGTCGAGAAAATTGGTCAATCTGAAGGACATCTCCAAGTTTCCGGTGATACCATATCTGATCCGAAAGGGCATGCGTATATAATCCCGACGGGCTATATCATCCAATCTGGGATTCAGGGTGATCTCGATTTCATCTTCCTCCCGTGTTTTGGGAAGCCACATATGTAAGAGTTCTTCCAGCAGGGTGGTTTTCTCTTCGGATTTATCTTCCAAGCCTTGTTCCGCATGCGGAGGGTGGTTTCCGGATGAAACGTTCCATGGGCATAGGAAAAGAAAAAACAGGCATAAAAACACCGCATTCCTGGCGGCCTTAAAAAAAGAGCACATCATTAATACCCTTCCCTTTTAAAGATAAGGATGCCCAGGAGAGGGAGATTGAAGAGAAGGACTGATACGTGCCGTGAAATGGGATCGGGGAGGTCTCCGAACCGCCCGGATTGCCATAGCCGCTCCCGCCGGATTCCTTAGCGTCGCTGTTTAATGACCCGTTCCAGAATCCGCCATAGGGCAGTCCGACCCGGCAGTTTGTGCGGGGCGCCCGGGTAAAATTGCAGACCACCGGAAGGGCATCCTTTTTGGATCTGCCCCTTCGTACAAAACTGATAATGCCTTTCTCCGCGTCCTGACAATGTATCCACTCGCATCCTTCGGACTGGAAATCCAGTTCAAACATGGCTGGCTGGGATCGGTAAAACTGTTCAGGTTCTGCACCCATTGCTTTACGCCCTGATGGGGGGGCATGGTTCAAAATCTGCCGGTCTATTTCACAAGAGGCTGCTTTTCCGGGCGGAATTATAGGCAGGATTTTCAATTCATGTCAAGGCAAATGTTCAAATGAAATAATATGAAAATAACCTAATAACCTCTTGTTGTATTTATTTTCATGCTTCGTTGTGATCGGTAGATCATGGCCGTTTAGCAAAAGGTGAAAAGAGGAATAATGTACCGGAAAATGAGGATCGATAGAAAACGGAGAAATACCATCTTTTCTTCCCTGTTCAGTTGAGGACCGTGTGCTTGAGGCTGCCAAAGGCCACAATGCTCAAGGATCCTTCAAAAACACCCAGGCTCGGCAAGCCTCAGGATCTCAGGACGCTTGACGTGCACAAGAAGGCAACCTGCACAAGGATGTAAAACGACCGTCAATGCGCCCGGACGATGTCCTTGACCTTCATGAGGCGGGTGAGGTTGGAGCGCTCCATCTCCGCAAGGCGCATGGTGATGTGCTTGATGGTATCCGTGAGGTTGGGGATGAGGACGTATTCCAGGGCGTTGACCCGGCGCCTGGTCCGCTCTATCTCCTCGGCCAGAAGCTCAATGCTCCTTTCCGTCTGGGCGAGCTGCACCATCAGCGGCAGGGCCTCGGACAGCAGGGTGAGGGACTGATCAAGGTCCGAGGGGGTATCGGAAAACCCGTAGGTGAACACATCGGGCATGGAGTGCAGCTTCAGTTCCGGGGCCTTGATGTTCATGATCGCATAGGCGGATAGTTCCACCTGCAGGGGCTCCTTGCTCCCCAGAAAGGACTCCTCCACGAACTCCCTGCGGGTGACCGCCCTGGAGAAGATGAAGGAGCGGAACGCGCTGGCAAGCTTCCCCTCCACCTCGCGGCGCAGCTTCCGGTAGCCCTTGATCATGTCCATGAACCGGCGCATCAATTCGTCCTGCTTGTCCTTGAGAAGCTTATGCCCGCGCCGTGCCAGGACAATCCGCTTCTTCAGGCGCAAAAGCTCCATGCGGGTGGCGTTTACTTCAAGCTTCATGGCGTGTCATCCTGTTGTTCCGGTGAATGGTTTTCATCAAGGCTTCCTTTACAGTAATCTCATATGCCGCTGATGCAACGGTCCTCATGCGGCCGATGCAACGGACTCCTTTTTCTCTTTTACGGGCATATACCGGTCGATGTATTCGTCCTTGACCCGCTTGAGCTCCGACCTGGGGAGCATGGAAAGGAGGTCCCAGCCTATGGTGAGGGTCTCCTCGATGCTGCGATCCTCGTACGCCCCCTGCCGAATGAACCTGTCCTCGAACTGGTCGGCGAACTGGAGGAAGATCTTGTCGGTCTCGCTGAGTGCCGCCTCGCCCAGGATCACGGCAAGCTCCGCCGCCTCTTTGCCCCGGGCATACGCCGCAAAAAGCTGATTTGACCAGCCTGCGTGGTCCGCCCGGGTCTTCCCCTCCCCCATCCCCTTGTCCCTCAGACGGGAAAGACAGGGAAGCACGTCGATGGGGGGATAGATCCCCTTGCGGTGGATCCCCCGGCCCAGGATGATCTGCCCCTCGGTGATATAGCCGGTGAGGTCCGGGATGGGGTGGGTCTTATCATCCTCAGGCATGGTCAGGATGGGGATCTGGGTGATGGAGCCCTTGAGCCCCTTGATCCTTCCGGCACGCTCATAGATGGTGGAAAGGTCGGTATACAGATACCCGGGATATCCGCGCCGTCCGGGGATCTCCTTCCTGGCAGCGGACACCTCCCGCAGTGCCTCGCAGTAGTTGGTCATGTCCGTGAGGATGACCAGCACGTGCATCCCCTTCTCAAAGGCCAGGTACTCGGCGGTGGTGAGCGCCATCCGCGGGGTGGCGATCCGCTCCCCTGCCGGATCGTTGGCCAGGTTCACGAAGAGCACCGCACGGTCGATTGCCCCGGTCTTCTGGAAATCGGTCCTGAAGTAGTCGTACTCCTCGAAGGTAATGCCCATGGCGCAGAACACCACGGCGAATTCCTCTTCTTTCCCGAGCACCTTTGCCTGACGGGCGATCTGGACCGCCAGTTGGTTGTGGGGCAATCCCGCACCAGAGAAGATGGGGAGCTTCTGCCCCCGCACCAGGGTGTTCAGGCCGTCGATCACGGAAATGCCGGTCTGGATGAACTCGGAGGGATAGTCGCGCGCATAGGGATTGATGGGGGAGCCGCTGATGTTCACCATCTTTTCCGGGATGATTTTCGGGCCCCCGTCGATGGGACGGCCCAGGCCGTCGAAGATCCTGCCCATCATATCGATGGATACGGGCAATTCCACCCCCTTGCCCAGAAAGCGGACCAGGGTGGAGCGAATATCCACGCCGGTGGAGGTGCCGAATAGCTGCAGCATGGCGATATCCCTGTTCACCTCGAGCACCTTCCCCAGTTTTACCTCTCCGGTGGGCAGCTCAACCTCGACCAGCTCCTCATAGGTGACCCCTTCCACGTTTTTGATGAACATCAGGGGGCCGTAAACTTCTCCGATTGTCCTATATTCCTTGAACATCAGGCATGTCTCCGTTTTTTTTGGATGATCGCGTTAGGCATGTACCGCCTTGGCCAGTCCATTGACCTGATTGACCAGATCCTGTTCATACTCCTGAAACTTTGTCAACTCGCCTTCGTCCACCATCTTCATCCGGACGATCCTCTCGAGAATCGGGAGTTTTACCAGCTCCTGCAGCGAGACCCCCTTTCGCACGGCGTCCCTGAACAGGGCATCCATTCGTATGATCAGCCCCAGCATCCGGTACTGCTTTTTCAAGGAGGTATAGCTGTCCTCATCGACAAAGGCATTCTGGTGGAGGAAATCCTCGCGTATGGATTTCGCGATCTCCAGGGTGAGCTGATCATCCGGGGAAAGGGCATCCTTGCCCACCAGACGCACGATCTCCTCAAGCTCCGCCTCCTTCTGGAGGATTCCCATTGCCTTGACCCGGTTCTCCTTCCACTGGGCCCCGGAATCCTCGGCAAAGCTGTCCTCCAGGGAGTCGTGGTAGAGGGAGTAGCTGAGCAGCCAGTTGATGGCGGGGAAATGCCGCTTGTAGGCAAGCTTGTCGTCCAGTCCCCAGTAGACCTTGACGATCTTGAGCGTGCCCTGCACCACCGGATCGGAAAGGTCCCCTCCGGGCGGGGAGACCGCCCCCACCGCGCTCAGTGATCCCTGCCGATCCTCGGTGCCCACGTTTACCACCCGTCCGGCCCGTTCGTAGAAATCCGCAAGCTTGGTGGCCAGATACGCGGGGTAGCCCTCCTCGCCCGGCATCTCCTCGAGCCGGCCGGACATCTCACGCAGGGCCTCTGCCCACCGGGAGGTAGAATCCGCCATCAGGGCCACGTCATACCCCATGTCCCGATAGTACTCCGCGATGGTAATGCCGGTGTACACGGATGCCTCCCGTGCCGCCACCGGCATATTGGAGGTATTGGCGATAAGCACGGTCCGCTTGATCAGCGGCTCACCGGTCCGGGGATCCTTGAGCTCGGGGAATTCCATGAGCACGTCGGTCATCTCGTTGCCGCGCTCCCCGCAGCCGATATACACGATGATGTCCGCATCCGCCCATTTGGCGAGCTGGTGCTGGACCACGGTCTTGCCCGATCCGAAGGGACCGGGAACACACGCGGTTCCCCCCTTTGCCCCGGGAAAGAACATGTCGATGACCC
>JBLIRP010000127.1:0-7916 GCA_049472355.1 bacterium
CTCTGTCACGGCTGCGGCGGATGTTACAAGGTCTGCCCCAGGCATGCCATCCGGGAGACGAAACGGCGCATCGGGGTCATCGAGACCATCGAGGCGGATACGGTGACCCTGATCCAGGGCCGAATCGATATCGGGGTGGCAATGGCCCCGCCCCTCATCCGGGCGGTGAAGGCACGACTGCGCAACGGCACGACCGCGATTCTCGATGCACCACCGGGCACGTCATGCCCGGTCATCACCACACTCCGGGGCGCTGATTTCACCCTTCTGGTCACCGAGCCCACCCCCTTCGGCCTGCATGACCTCACCCTGGCCGTGGACATGGTGCGTGAGCTGGGGATTCCATTCGGCGTGATCGTCAACCGTGTCGGGATCGGCGACGACCGCGTGCATGAATTCTGCAGAAGGGAGGCTGTCCCCATCCTTTCCGAAATTCCCGATGACCGGCGAATCGCCGAGGTATATTCCAGGGGAGGCCTCGTTGTGGACGCCCTTCCCGAATACCGCGGTCTGTTTGAAGGACTGCTGGGAAGGATAGTCAATTACCAACGCTAAAGGGGGTGGCGTGAAAGGGATTTTGTTCCGAAAATATCACATATCCTATTGAAAGTTATATTTTCATTCTTCGTGGCGCCGCAAAGCGACATGAGGGTTTGCCCCGAAAAGGGTGTAGATTTTTTAATAGGTAATCCACCGCTAAAAATGGTGGTCGTGGCAAATTGACTAAGTCGCACCCTCAGGGGGTGGTAGTTGGCTGGTTTAATTGTTTAAATTTGTAATCCACCGATGGTCTAAGCAAATCGATTAAATCGCACCCTTGGGGGTGATTGTCAGCTGGTTTAATTGCTTAAAAGGTTGGAGGAATAACGATGCCCACATACGAATATGAATGCACTGCATGTGGTACGCGGTTCGAGCAGCGACAGGCCGTGACGGATCCCCCGAACGCGGAATGCCCCGAGTGCCATGGCACGGCCCGGCGGCTGGTGAGCGGTGGAGCCGGTTTCATCATGAAGGGTTCCGGTCACGGCGGGAGCAGCCGGGGCTCACAGGCGTGTTCCCTGGAACGAAGCGGCAAAACCTGCTGCGGACGCGATGAGCGCTGCGACAAACCGCCATGCAAGGATTGAGGAAGAGACAAGCCGGTATGACGGCTCCATTGGAAGACAGTGGAAAGGCCATGGTACGGGAACTGGTGGTCATAAGCGGCAAGGGAGGGACCGGGAAAACCAGTCTGGCCGCATCGTTCGCCATACTTGCGGGCCGTCCGGTCATCGCGGACTGCGATGTGGATGCCGCAGACCTGCACCTGCTGCTTTCTCCCCGGATAAAGGAGCGGCATGAATTCCGCAGCGGTCACCAGGCAGTGATTCGCCGGCAGGATTGCATTCGCTGCGGTGAGTGTCTGTCCCTGTGCCGGTACAATGCCGTCATGATGAAGCAGGAGGGGGAGGACAAGCCGTCCTACTCCATCGACCCTATTGCCTGCGAAGGGTGCGGGGTGTGCGTACGATTCTGCCCGGAGCAGGCCATCGATTTTCCGGAATGCGTCTGCGGCGAATGGATGGTCTCGGAAACCCGTTGCGGTCCGATGGTCCATGCACGGCTGGGCATAGCTGCCGAGAACTCGGGCAAGCTTGTCTCCATCGTCCGGAAGGAGGCTCGGCGGATCGCGGAAAAACAGGGGCATCCCCTGGTGATCGTGGATGGTCCGCCGGGCATCGGCTGCCCGGTGATCGCATCCGTGACCGGCACCTCCCTGGTGCTGGTGGTCACCGAACCCACCGTATCCGGCGAACACGACCTGGAACGGGTCCTTGCCCTTGCCCGGCACTTCGGCATTCCCGCGGCCGTGTGTGTAAACAAGTGGGACCTCAATACCGAGATGACCGAGCGCATCGAAAACAGGGCACATGAGGTGGGTGCCCGCGTAGTGGGCCGTGTCCGCTATGATCGTGCCGTCACCCTGGCACAGATGCAGGAAATAACGGTGGTGGAAACCGAGGCGCCCTCCGCTGAGGACGTTCGACACATATGGGACCATCTGGATCTGTAGGAGCACAATATGGAATCTATCGATGATCGTGAATTTTCACTGACTGCGATCGATCATGCACAAAGGCCCCGTAATCTCGGGCCGCTTTCGAATTTCAACGCACATGCACGTGTAACCGGCCCGTGCGGTGACACCATGGAATTCTGGCTGCTCGTGAAGGACGGCCGGGTGGAAAAGGTATCCTTCATCACCGACGGATGCGGCTCCTCATGTGCCTGCGGAAGCATGGCCACGTGTTTGGTTGAAGGAAGACGCCTTGAGGAGGCAGCCACCCTCGATGAGCAGGATATACTTTCCGCCCTGGGAGGCATTCCCGAAGACTTCCTGCACTGCGCCCTCCTGGCGGCCACCACCTTGAAGGCCGCGTGCGAGGATTACATTCACCATAGACACAAGGAGGCTATCCTATGAGAATTGCCATTCCCCTTGCAAATGGAAAGCTGGCGATGCATTTCGGGCACTGCGGGCATTTCGCCCTGGTCGATGTGGACCCCTCGGCGGGAAAAATACTCCGTCGAGAGGACATCGAGGCCCCGGCGCATCAACCGGGACTCTTGCCGCCGTGGCTGGCACAACAAGGCGCCACGATCATCATCGCCGGCGGTATGGGCCAGCGCGCACAGGCCCTATTTGCCGATCATGGTATCCGGGTGCTGGTGGGTGCACCTGCTGAAACACCGGAGCGGCTGGTCAATGCATATCTTTCCGGAACACTTGCCACCGGCGAAAATATCTGCGATCACTGATCGTGCCTTCAACAGCCGTGACGGCCATAATCGATGCCTTTTTTCAAAGGCATTCTTGACCTCACGATGAGCGACGCCCGATCATCCCGGGCCATTGCCCTGTTTTCTGATCTGATGACTTGATCGGGTCGTCTGCCTGCGGCATATTCACCGATCGACAATGGTCGACAATCATTTTCAATCCATGGTATATTTTTTGTATGCCTGCCAATCTGCCGCCCGAATACTTCGAAGCAGAAAAGCGATACAAGGAGGCGGGAACCCCTGCCGAACGGATTGCCGCACTTGAAGAGCTCATTGCAACGATTCCGAAACACAAGGGTACGGACAAGCTCAGGGCGGACTTCAGAAGACGGCTTTCCAAACTCAAGGAAGCGGCAACCAGGGGAAAAAAATCAGGGAAGGGCGACCTCTATTCGGTCGATCGGGAAGGTGCGGCGCAGATCGCCCTTCTGGGGTTTGTAAACGCAGGGAAATCCTCGTTGCTCTCGGCCCTTACCAATGCACATCCCGTTATCGCCGATTATCCCATGTCGACACACATGCCCCTATCGGGAATGATGCCGTACGAGGGCATCCAGTTCCAGATTGTCGATCTTCCCCCCGTCGGCAATGAATCCACGGACGGATGGGTATCCGGCATCGTGCGCAATGCGGATATGTCTCTTCTGGTCATCGACCTTTCCGAAGCCCCCGAGATCCAGGCGGAACTCCTCTTCGATCAGTTGGAGCGGTGGCGCATCAAAATCCTGAAAAGGGATGAGACATTGGAAATGGAGGAGCACAGGACATGGAAACGGGCACTGGTGGCGGGAAACAAATGTGATCTCGATCCCTCCCGGGAGGGATTGCAATGCCTCCGGGAACGGTATGAGGCGTCGTATGCCATAGCGCCGGTATCCATGGTGACAAAACAGGGGATCGAGGATCTCAGGCAGGCGGTCTTTGATGAGTCTGGAATCATCCGCGTGTATTCGAAAGAACCGGGGAAGGAACCCGACCTGGGCACTCCCTTTACTGTGCCGCGGGGATCGACGGTCATCGAGCTCGGGGAGCATATTCACAAGGACTTTGTCCACAACCTGAAGTTTGCCTGCGTATGGGGTTCCTCGAGATTCCCCGGGCAAAAGGTGCATCGTGATCACGTACTGCAGGATAAGGATATCGTGGAGTTTCACCTGTGAGCCGCTTTGGGGGTAGAAAAGACCAAAATATGTGAAATGACTCCAAACCGCCATGCTGAGCGAGCATCGATCTCGTTTGCCACCCACCGGGTCCGGATGCATAAGGCCGGGTGATTTGCCACGTCATTATTTTGTCGTTCGTGCTGCTCAGGGAGATTGTTTCCATTATCCCCGAGACAAACGATCATGCCACCTTGTGGCGCCACGAAGCATGAAAATATATTTTCAATAGGATATGTGATATTTTCAGAGCAAACGCTCATGCCGCTTCGCGGCGCCACGAAGTATGAAAATGCTATATTTTCAGATGAATACAAGATATTTTCGAACAAATATAGGTAATGGCAAGAAAGGGAACCTACCTGCTAGGGCTCAATGGCTTTGCACTTAGGCCCCGATAACCGACGCTGTTTTGCTGTGTTTTCTATAATTTGAGCATGAATTATTTTATTATATTATATTTCAAAACCATCCTTATTGCCGATATATCAAAAGATATACCAAATACTGGAAATATTATTCACAATCATTTAAAATAAATATAAGACTCAGGATCATTTCGATGAGTTTTGGTATCAAGGGATTTCATTTGAGGCGAAGACAGATGGATTCGTAAGGGTCATTTTCCTTGCTACCCGGCCTTTCTTTAGCCCTAAGCCGGTTTCATTGAATTTGACGAATTCGGGCCACCGCCCTTGGCTACTGACATATTATAATACCCTGCGTTGCCAAGGGTCTTCTGCAAAGGGTCCGGAACGGCTCCTCAATGACCTTCGATGAATTTATCACGTTCGAATGAAAAGTGATGACGTTGTCTTGCATAAGGGGGTTTGATAATGCGTAGTCAAGGATTCGCTGGAATGAAAAAAAGTGACATTCTTTTTGCATTCCTGCCACTGATCATGGCCGTCACTGTACTTCTTTGTTTTACCTCTCCGGCGATATCAGGGGAGCCTTTGGGTGATGTGCGTTTTTATGATGTGACTGTCGGAAAATTTAGCGTTGTCTGGGAGGTAGATGAAGAAAGCGATTACTGCGATGTTTTGGTTTACGAGAACAATACATTGTCTCCTACCCTCGTTTCAGGATACACAGTGACGCCCTGGGATGGCAGTGCAGATCCCACCCTTGCCCAACAGCGGGGGATTATGCAGGCCGTCGTCGACAATCTTCCGACAGACCCGAAAACATATTATGTCCAAACCCGTTCGCGTGTTACAGGAAGCGCAACAAATATCGATTATCCCCCATTTGGGTCGTTGTTGGAGGTGAAAACGGAGCCGAGTCAGACAGCGTCTCCTCCTAATAATGGGTTCCTTAGATTTATCCTGTATGAAGGCAGTATAGCATCTTCAAATATAATTAGTGATGGGGCACTCGTGATTGTAGATGCAGGCGGGAATTATCCTGTTTCAGGAGGAAATAATGGGTGGCCGGTAGGTTCGATAGTGAATATTCTGTTCAATTCGCTTCGAACAACGGGGGGAGGATATATGAATTGGGTGACTTCCCCCACGGATCATCCAATCAAGATTATTGCCTTTGGAGGAAAGGTCCTTGACAATAATATCGGCCAACGGATTATCAATACAACATTCCCATACCAATTGATTAATCCACAAAACAGTAATGCACCTAGTTGCATATTAACACATATTCCAACAGTAGATATGGGATGCTTGTCCGGATACAACCAGCTTGTCCTGTTAATGAACCAACCCCCAGAATTCTCTCCCCAGCTGGCAGATACAAGTGATCCTCTAAATTCTGGCATTCCTGCCTATTACTATGGTGCGAGTTCTACCATACAAATATGTGCCTATGACCCTGAAGGAGACCCTAACATAAAATTCAGCCTGAGCGGGCAACCCGACTGGATGGATCTCTCAATAGATGGAGACTGCGTCGAGATCACTGGGACAACCAGCGAGGGCGGGATTTACAGAAACATCAAACTCCGGGTACGGGATTCCGATTGGTTCACCGCCTCGTATACCTTCACCGTGATCGTTACCGAAAATACTCCGGAGACGGATTACCGCATGGTCCTTCCTGTGGGTAGATGGAGCATGATCTCCCTGCCACTGGATCCCGAAGATCCAAGGGCCGATGAACTCTTTCCCGATGCCACCATCTTCAAGCACACCACGACGGGGTACGAACTACTGGATCCGAATGACCATATGGTGAAGGGGATGGGGTATTGGATATTCTTACCCTCTTACTCTTCCGGTGAGTATGAGATAACGGGATATCCCATAGAAAGGCTGACGATCACGAATGTGCCTTCCGGATGGTCGATGATCGGCGGGTGCACGTATCCGGCAACAGCAGCAAGCGAAGGCGGGGCGATCCGCGGGATATTCGGATTCGGGAACAGGTACATTCACCTTAAGTCTTCGGATCCCTTGCCCCCGGGTATGGGATTCTGGATCAATTGCTCTGCAAATGCGACCCTGAATCTGGATACGGGGCAATGATGCCGATCAAAAACGGTTGACGAGTATCTCAACCTGTTTTTGGCTATTTAATACCTCAATCATTCGGTTTCATTCAGATTAAGGGCATATCCGGCTTTATCGCTCAAGGGGGGTACTCTATCCAAATAAGCCACCCAGGTATACGCAACGGGGTGTCCATACATGAACCAGCCCGTGGACGGTCATCGAACAATGAATCGTGCCGAAAGACAGCGATCGCAGCGATGAGGGTCCTAAGATGCCTGTGCATGCTTTTCCTCGTCATTGCGATTGCCGGCTGCGACACCTCGCCTCATAAGGCCCTCACGGTCACCATGAGCCTTGCCGAGGAGGAATGGAAGGTACTGCGGCAGGAGATCTTCCCCCGCTTCGAGAAGGCGCATGGCCTCCGCATCCAATCCTATCAGATCGAATCAGGGCAGCTTTCCACCAAGCTTGAGGCGCTTATCAATGCCGGAAAATCGGAGATCGATGTATTCGCCCAGGACAACATGACCCTGGCGGCCCTGGTCACCAGGGGACTTGTCCGGGACCTGTCAGCCCATGCACGAGAGATCGACCGCAGGGTCCTGCAAAACCTTGTGGATGCATGCACGTTCAATGACCGGCTCCTGTTCATGCCCTTCCGGCCCAACGTACAGATCGTCTATTACAATACCGAGGCGTTCGATCGTCATGGCCTCTCCCCTCCAAAAACCTGGGAGGAACTTCAAGACGTCGCTCGGATATTCAAGGAGAAGGAGGGGATGGGACGGGTCCTCATCAAGGCCTACGGCGGCAATCCAACCGCCACCCAGGTGTATGAATTCGTCCTCCAGGCGGGAGGCAACCCCTATGCATTCGACGACGAGGGGTGCATCACCGCATTCGAGTTCCTGCAGGGCTTATCCCCCTACCTTTCCCCTGAATCCGGACGGGCCAAGTGGGATACGGTCAACGACATCCTGGCCAAACAGGAGGCCTACTGTGCGGCCAACTGGCCCTTTGGCGTCCTGATCCTGGTAAGGGAATACGGTCTCGATTTCATCGCCACGTACAGCGGCTGGGCCGGCCCCGCCGGGGAGCGCCATGTCATCGGTGGTGACGTGTTCGGTATTCCCATAAACGCTGCACATCCGAAGGAGGCGCTCGATTTCATTCTTTTCATGCAGTCAAAACCGGTCCAGGAAATCCTGGTGTCCAGACTGGGCTGGCCCTCCATCAGGGACGATGCCTATGCAGAGGTGGAGCCATGGCAAAGGCCCCACTTCGCCTCGGTGCAGGCGGCACTTGAAAGGGGCGTATTCAGGGAAAACGTGACCTGGTGGCCTGCATACAAAAAGTACGCCGCCCTGGCATTCAAGGAGATCGTGATGGAGGGGGCGGAGGTGCGAAAAACGCTCGAACGCTACAAAAAGGAACTCGAACAGGAGAGAAACCTTTATCGGTAACATGATCCGACTGCTCAGAC
>JBLIRP010000128.1:0-7910 GCA_049472355.1 bacterium
TATCCCGATATTCAATTGAACCTGTTATTCCCTTATCTGTCCTTCACCGAAGATGATATATTTTATGGTTGTCAGATCATCCGCTCCCATCGGCCCCCGTGCATGGAGCTTCTGGGTGCTTATTCCGATCTCGGCGCCAAGGCCGAATTCCCCCCCGTCGGTAAATCGCGTTGAGGCATTGACATACACCGCTGCTGAATCGACCATCCGGAGAAAGTCCCTGCCCCTTTGATAATCGGTGGTGACAATGGCATCGGAGTGGTGAGAGCCATAGTGGTTGATGTGGTCGACGGCATCCTTGAAGCTGTCGACCACCCTGACGGCCAGGATGAGATCCAGATATTCCTCCGACCAGTCATCCTCCGTTGCCGGCAGTGCCGAAGGGACGTATTTCAGCGTCTCCGGGCACCCCCGCACCTCCACCCCCGCCTCCTGATAGCGATGGGCAATGCGGGGCAAGAACGAGACAGCCACATCCTTGTGCACGAGCATGGTCTCCATGGCATTGCAGACCCCCGGCCTCTGTACCTTGGCATTAAAGCAGATATTCTCCGCCATGACAAGATCGGCCGTGCTGTCGACATACACATGGCAGATCCCCTTGTAATGTGAAACCACCGGCACCAGGGACCCTTCCCTGACCGTTCGTATCAGGCCCTCGCCCCCTCGGGGAATGATCATGTCGATAGACTCATGAAGACGGATCATTGCGGTAATTGCCTCCCTGTCGGTAATGCGGATCACCTGCACCACCCCTTCGGGCAGGTCCTCCTCCTGTGCAACCCGCTCCATGATCTCGCCGATTGCGGCGTTCGAATGGACCGCCTCGGAGCCGCCGCGCAAGAGGCAGCAATTCCCCGCCTTCAGACAGAGCCCTGCGGCATCGGAGGTGACGTTGGGCCGTGCCTCGTATATGATGCCGATCACCCCGATGGGAACCCGCATCCGGCCGATCTCCAGGCCATTGGGCCTGCGCCACATCCTCTCGATTCTGCCCACGGGGTCCTCCTGGGCCGCTATGTCCCGAAGCGCATCAGCCATCCCCTTGATTCTCTTTGTGCTGAGGGAAAGACGGTCAATCATGGCAGCGCCGATCTCCTTCTGCCTTGCCGCCGCAATATCCCGTTTATTCGCCGCCAGTATCCCCTCCGCATGTGCCTCTATCTCCTCAGCCATTCTCCTCAGGACCCTGTCCTTGAGAGCGGATGAGACGGTGGCCATGTGGAAGGATGCAGCGCGGGCCTTTTGGGCCATACCGACGATCTGCTCCCGTATCTGCATCTCATTCATGGACAATCCCCTGTTCCCCCTCTCGTTACGTCCACATATGCCTTCCGCATCACCCCGTAACGGTGAATCCCGGACAAGGGTAATGGCTTCGTGTATGCTCGAAAACAATCCACAATGATGGATAACAAGCAGGGAAGGCCCGCCCCGGTTTCCCCCGGCTTACCCCATTCGCCTCATGTGTCCTCACGGGAAAGAGCGCTTCCCTCCAAAATGGCCAGGTTGTCGCGATGGACCACCTCCTCCGCAGTGCAATAGCCGAGGATCTGATCGATCAGCTTACTCCTGACCCCCTTTATACGCTTGATCTCCGAGGCGTTGTAGTTGACCAGCCCCCGGGCAAACTCCTTGCCGTCGGGGGACAGGATGCTTACCGATTCCCCCGAGTCAAAATTCCCGCTGACACCGATGATGCCTGAAGGAAGCAGGCTCTTCTTGCTCACCGTCAATGCCTTGAATGCGCCCTCATCCACCGTGATGGTGCCGCGGGGCTTCAGCCTGAAGGCGATCCAGCAGCGTTTGCAATTGAGCGTATCCTCTTTGGGCAGGAAGAGTGTGCCCAGTTCCTCCCCCTGCAGGATACGGGATATCACCCCCGGTATCCGGCCATTCACGATAACGGTCGTGGTGCCTGATTGGGCTGCGGTCTGGGCGGCCTGAATCTTGGTGATCATTCCCCCTATGCCCACAATGGAAGGGGTCTCCCCGGCCAGGGAGAGGATTTCCTTATCAATGGATTCCACAACAGGGATGAATCGCGCATCAGTATCCTGATTCGGGTCCGCGGTGTACAGCCCGTCCACATCGGATAAAATGATCAACAGATCCGCCTCCACCAGTTGGCTGACCACGGCGGAGAGGGTATCATTATCCCCGAACTTGATTTCCTCCACGGCAACGGTGTCATTTTCATTCACTACGGGAAGGACGCCATAGCTGAAGAGCGTTTCAAGGGTATTGCGGGCATTGATGTATCGTTGCCGGTGAGTCATGTCCCCGTCGGTAAGAAGCAGTTGGGCAACCCTCTTCCCGAATTGCTCCATATGCTTCTCATAGGTCCTCATGAGGGTGGACTGGCCGACCGCTGCAACGGCCTGTTTCTGACAAACCAACCGGGGCCTCTCCCTCAGACCGAGCTTTGCCCGCCCTGCCAGGATCGCCCCCGAGGTCACCAGCACCACCTTGTATCCCGCATCCATGACCGTGGAAAGATCGGCGGAAATTCTTTCCACCACCCCTTCGTCCAGGGTAATCCGGGAAGAGGCCAGGACATTGCTCCCGATTTTCACCACCACACGCCTTACATGGGAAAGCATCCCCTTCCTGTCCTTCGCCATCCCTTTGCTCCTATCCCTCTCCAGGCTGCTCGGCAAGGGTTTTCCATATACAGTCGATCAACCCCTTCAATCCCTCGCCGGTGAGTGCGGAAATGAAAAAACAGGGTTGCCCCTGTTGTACGCAGTGGTGCTCCAGTGCCCGGCATTTTTCCATTGAGGCCCGATCAAGCTTATTGCCTGCTACGATCTGCCTCTTTCCCCCCAGATCCTCACTATAGTGCACAAGCTCATCGTTGATCACCTGGAGATCCTGAACCGGGTCGCGGTCATGGTCCTTCGATATATCGACGAGATGGACAAGGATCTTGCTGCGCTCGACGTGCTTGAGAAAACGGGTCCCCAGGCCGACTCCCTGATGGGCCCCCTCGATTAATCCGGGGATATCCGCAATGACAAAGCTCTGGAATTCGCCCACCCTGACCACGCCGAGATTGGGGAAGAGTGTGGTAAAGGGATAATCGGCGATTTTGGGCCTTGCCGCACTGATACAGGAGATAAGGGTTGATTTGCCCACGTTGGGAAGGCCGGTGATTCCGACATCCGCAACCAGTTTGAGCTCCAGCTTCAGGTCTCGCTCTTCGCCGGGAGTGCCGGTCTGTGCAAACCTGGGTGTCTGCCTGGTCGCGGTGGCAAAATGGGCGTTCCCCTTTCCCCCCCGTCCCCCTTTCGCCGCGGCAAACCTGACGTCTGCCCGATCCAGGTCGGCCAATACCTCACCTGTCATAGGATCTCGTACCACCGTCCCTATCGGGACCTTGATGATGACATCCTCTCCCCTGGCACCCGACTTTTTCTTCCCCTGGCCGTGTCTTCCTCGCCCCGCCCGGTAAAGCGGGCGATAGTAAAGGTCGATCAGGGTATGACGATTCGGGTCGGTCTCAATAAAAACCGACCCTCCATCTCCTCCGTCACCTCCATCCGGACCGCCCTTGGGGCAGTATTTCTCCCGCCTGAAGCTGACGCATCCTCTACCCCCATCGCCTGCCTTGACATGAATCCTCGCCTCATCAATAAACATCAAAATCAGGCATATACACTTATTTTGCGCCTATATTTCCCGAACCGTTCAAATTGCACCTGGCCATTGATCTTGCTGAACAGGGTATCATCCCCGCCTTTTCCGACATTCTGCCCGGGAAAGAATTTCGTGCCCCTCTGCCGGACAAGAATTGAGCCGGCAGTCACAAACTGGCCCTGGAATCTCTTTACCCCGAGCCGTTTCCCTGCACTATCGCGGCCGTTTGTTGAACTGCCGCCGGATTTTTTATGCGCCATCCTATTGTCTCCTCAAACCTTATTAAAAATATGGTATGCTTTCATTAACAAAAGCATGTCCTGACTCAAACCTTAATAAAAATATGGTATGCTTTCACCTGAAAATCCCCCAGGATTTTCATGCTTCTTTGTGAGCCGAAGGCTCATGTGCGTTTCATTAATGAAAGCATGTCCCGATTCCAAACAAAACAGCTATAGATTATGCGTGCATCAAAAAGAGACCGTCGCGTCTCTCTCCTTACAAACACCATGTTATGTGCATTAATGATTATATGTCACAATTCGAACTTTATTAACAATATGGCACGTATGGTGCTCACTATTTCTCTATTTCAGCAACCTTCACCAGAGTATACGCCTGCCGGTGCCCTATCTTGCGGTGATAATCCTTGCGCCGCTTGTATTTGAACACAATGACCTTCCGCCCCTTCTCGCTCCCGGCGACCACCCCCGACACCTTCACCTTATCAAGCTCCTCCCTGTCCAGGACGACCGTGTCATCATCGACCAGCATCAGGACCTTGTCAAAGGTGTACTGATCCCCGGGTGCCGCCTGCATCAAATCGAGTTCCACCACATCGCCGGGCGCAACCTTATACTGTCTCCCTCTTGATTCAACGATTGCGTACATGTTCTCGTTACCTCCCTATGATAAAGGCCCGTGAGTCATCCCCAAGGCCCGATGACAAGCACTCCCCGAAAATCGTTCTCCTCCCCTGGTCGGAGATACCACTACAGGATATCAATGGTATAATCCTCATAATGCATATCGGGTTCGCTTCGTATGGTTATCCGCTTATTATACTTATTTTCCAGATATTCGAGAAGATCGTCTTCTTGTTTATAGAAAAAGGCGGCAATGTCTGGATTCGCCTTGATGAGTATCTCATCCCCTGCACGTGAGCTGCCGATGCGATCGATCTCCCGCTGAATGGTCCTGCATATGGTCAGGATCGACTTCACCCTTCCGCTTCCTCCGCAATACGGACAGGGGGAGGTAAGGATCTTTCCGAGGCTCTGTTTGATCCTCTTGCGGGTCATCTCCACCAGCCCCAACTGGGTCAACTGGAGCACGTTGCTCCGCATGCGGTCCTTTTTCAACTCGTTTTCGAGGGCATCAAGGAGTTTCTGCCGGTTCTCCTCGATCCCCATATCGATGAAATCGATGATGATGATTCCTCCGAGATCCCGAAGACGAATCTGCCGGACGATCTCGTGAACCGCCTCAATATTCGTCTTATAGATCGTCTCCTCGAGGTTGAGGTCGCCCACAAATTTACCCGTGTTTATATCAATCGTGACCAGTGCCTCGGTCTCGTCGATCACGATGTACCCGCCGGATTTAAGCCATACCTTGGGACTCAGAGCCTCCTCGATCTGCTTTTCGATATTATACTCATCGAAGATAGGCTTATCCTTATGATAGATCTTGATCCGATCCGTCAGATTGGGCATCAGTGTCTCAACGAACTCGACGCACCGCTCGTATTCATCTTCGGAATCGATGACCATGCGATCAATATCGGTGGTGAAGATATCCCGTATGGTTTTGAGCAGGATATCCAGTTCCTTGTGCACGAGACAGGGAGAACGACATGAATTGCTCCTTCGTTGGATCTTGTCCCAGAGTTTATTCAGATACTCGATGTCGGAGAGGAACTCCTCTTCTCCCTTTCCTTCCCCAACCGTGCGCACGATATACCCGGCATACGGTTTTTTGAGGTTCTGGAGCAACTCCTTGAGTCTGGCCTTTTCCTGCTTGTCCTCGATGCGACGCGAGATCCCAACGTGATCGACATTCGGCATATACACCAGGTATCTGCCCGGGAGGGTTATGTTGGTGGTGACCCGTGCCCCTTTCGTTCCCAGTGGTTCCTTTGAAACCTGCACCAGGAGTTCCTGGCCCTCTTTGAGCAGGTCCTGGATGTTGGTCATGGGTTGATTCGAGGTGAGAGGCAACGCCTTCACCTCATCATCCAGGGCGGTGCCTAATTCACCCTGGATATCCTCACCTCCCATCATCAACTTCTCAAATTCGGACAGGGAATCATCCACATCCATGACATAGAGAAACGCATCCTTTTGAAGGCCGATATCCAGGAAGGCCGCCTGCATTCCGGGAAGCACGCGAATGACCCTGCCTTTATAGATATTGCCGTTTATTCTCTTGCTTCTGCGCCGTTCTATGTAAAGCTCCGCCAAAAGGCGGTCCTCCAAGAGGGCAACGCGCTTCTCATAAGGGTTGGCATTGACGATTATTTCCTTCAAGGCAGATTGCTCCTCTAGACAAATCTTTTGCGGATTATCTCATAGTGACCTTCAGAACCAGTTTAACTATTTTATTTTACAACGAGTTTTTTGTCAATATATAAATCACTCCCGTCGAAGACCGATGACACCCGCTGTCATCAATCGCAACAACCCTCTCTACGGGCGCATCCACGGACATCCACGGTCACACTGATTGACTCATCCCCCCTTTTGTGCTATGTCATAGGATACCTATGAGATGCCCGGCGTGCGGTTATATTTCCTTTGATCATCTGGACACCTGCAAAAACTGCGGGTATCGTCTGCTCACGGCCGGGCGTAACGATTCTCCCTTTCCTTCCACGTATCCCCTCACGTCCGAGACGACCGATTCCCGGCCCCCTTCGCAACCACCGCCATCGCACCTATTTTCCAATAACAACGTTGCCCACCACAACCTTCATGCACCCTGCAGCCATGAAGGCACACCCATTCCCGGTGATGACGATCACGGGTACACTCCCCCAGGCATCTCGATGCCCTCTCACGACAGTGAGACCCATCCCGCCTGCTTCAATAGCCTCTTTGCCGATCCTGCCGAAGGGGATTTCTCCGAAGGGTCGATACCGTCAGACGAGGGCCCCGGAAACGAGAACACCGACGGATCTCCCGGTGACAGGGATCTGCCCAGGGGTGGTTTCTGGATTCGCCTCCTGGCCTTTGCTATCGACATTTTCTGTATCGGTCTAATCGAGACCGTATTTTCCTGGTCGATTACACTGGGTACCATTACCGGGGCCCGCCTTCTGGAAATGAATCCGGAAACCATGCTGGATGTGCGGCAATTTCTTACGAACATCACGGGGGCGGTGATCGTTGCCCTCTACTTCATCTATTTTCATGCACGGTTCGGGCAAACACCCGGAAAGAGACTCCTCCACCTCAAGGTCATTCGAACGGACGGCAGCCCTCTTGGGTTTATAAAGGCAGCAGAGAGGTTTATCGGGTATATCATATCGTTGCTCCCCCTGTATGTTGGATTCCTTATGATCGCCTTCAGCAGGGAAAAACAGGGGCTCCATGATCTCATTGCAGGGACCTTCGTAATAAGGATCGATTCCTGAGGATGTAATCCCTTCCTTATCCTGGGGGCGGGCTGTCCAAAGGTTGACACCGGATGTTGATTTTATGGATGTTGATTTTACTTGACAAGGCCTTGCTTTTTTCTTATCATGAATTCTCTTTTCTATTCCATGTTTTTGTGCCGGGGTAGCTCAGTCGGTAGAGCAAGGGACTGAAAATCCCTGTGTCCACAGTTCGATTCTGTGCCCCGGCACCACTTACCTTCGCATCTCGCCGGCGTAGCTCAGAGGCAGAGCAGCTGATTCGTAATCAGCGGGTCGTAGGTTCAACTCCTATCGCCGGCTTCAGCAAAATCAACGGGTTGCGCTTATGGCTGCAACCCTTCCTTCTGTGATGAGTGCGGATTTGGAGGGATTTTTCGCATTCACGTGCGAAGGGGCCATTGAGCCGGTTTATCAGGCAGGCGCCTTCTTATATTCGTGCTTATATTCTCCGGGTAAGGGGCACGGGTGCCGACGATTGGGGTTGGTTCCCGATCGAAGGGGACCGCACCAATGGTCTATTCTTGCTTACCGAAGGGACTTGTCCCAAGGGAACACGGAATCGCCGGGAAGAGAGTGGACACCCTGAAGGATCGAATTACCCTTAGAAAGGGACGAAAAATCCGGAGCGAATAAG
>JBLIRP010000129.1:0-7837 GCA_049472355.1 bacterium
GAGGTGAACGCGAGCCAGACCGCATCGGTGTCCATTATCCTCGGCCGCGACGGATTCGACAAGTGGGGAGCCGCATTCTCATCCGAGGAAGAGGCGGTCGAGCAGTTACGCAGCATGATCACCACCACGTTCAAGATACCCGAGGAGGGCGTCTCCATCATCGTCGCCCCTCACTGAGCAAGGGAAGTAAATATATCTGCCCACACTCCCGGCCCGACTACATCGGAGAGCGTAATCGGACAATCGCGAGCCCGGCGACAGCGGCAGTCTACGGATGGATCTCACCGATGGGCGCGTGTGAGACCCGCTGCGCATCATCCTTCGGAAGGGAGCCCAGAAAGGCCTTTATCTCGTCGAAGATACGGGATGGCGGGCTGGTATCGTCGAGCCTCATTTCGAGGGTACCGGGCGGAATCAGCCTGAACCGCTCCCCTTTTTTCATGACAAGGCGCAGGAGGTTTTCCGGGCTGACCGGGGTATCGGTGGAGAAGGTGAACCTGACCCGCTCTGCATGACGGTCGATCTTTTCGATCCCCAGGTCCCGGGCCATGATCTTGACCTCGATGACCCTCAGAAGCTGCCCGGCGGGCTCTGGAAGGGGCCCGTATCGGTCCTTCAACTCCTCGCTCAGGACCGCTATGTGCTCGATCTCCCCGATCAATGATGCCCGCTTGTACACGTTCAGTCGCTGGTTGACATCCGGGATATATTCCTCAGGCAGGTATGCCTCGAGGTGCAGGTTGATCTCGATCTTCCCCGCCTTGGGAACGGTTTCACCCTTCAGCTCCGCCATGGTCTCCCTGATGAGATCGCAGTACAGATCGAATCCCACCGCGGTGATGTGACCGTGCTGTTTCGAGCCCAAAAGGTTCCCCGCCCCCCGTATCTCGAGGTCACGGGCTGCCAGGCGAAACCCCGAACCCAGCTCGGTGAGCTCCTGTATGGCGGCGAGGCGCTTTTTTGCGTCATCGGTGAGTGAAGCGGTCGAGGGGACCAGGAGATAGGCATACGCGCGGTGGCTCGACCGCCCCACCCTGCCCCGCAACTGGTAGAGCTGGGCCAGCCCGAAACGCTCGGCCTGGTGGATGATGATGGTGTTCACCGTGGGGATGTCCAGGCCCGACTCGATGATGGTGGTGCACACCAGGATGTCGTATTTGCGGTGGACAAAATCCATCATTACCCGCTCCAGATCCTTTTCCTGCATCTGGCCGTGTCCGATGGCGACCCGTGCATGGGGAAGGAGCTGCTGCACGAACTGCGCCATCTCTTCGATCCCCTCCACCCGGTTGTACACGAAGAACACCTGTCCCCCCCTGTCCAACTCCCTCTGGCACGCCTCGGCGATCAGCTCGGGATCGAAGTGGGTGAGATAGGTGGTGATGGGCAGGCGATCCTCCGGGGGGGTCTCGATGGTGCTCATGTCCCGTATCCCGACCATGGACATGTGAAGCGTCCGGGGGATGGGGGTTGCGGTCAGGGTGAGGCAATCGACCTCACTCCTGATCTCCTTCAACCGCTCCTTGTGCCGGACGCCGAATCGCTGCTCCTCGTCGATGATCATGAGGCCGAGGTCCTTGAACCGGATGTCCTTCTGGAGGAGACGGTGTGTCCCGATGACGATGTCCACCTCGCCCCTCTCGATCGCCTCCAGGATCACCTTCTGTTTCTTCGGCTCCACGAACCGGCTCAGCATCTCCACCTTTATGGGATAGGGGGCCATCCGGCCGGAGAATTTCTGGAAATGCTGCTGCGCAAGCACCGTGGTGGGGGCGAGCATGGCCACCTGCCTTCCTCCCATCACCGCCTTGAACGCGGCCCGCATGGCCACCTCCGTCTTCCCGTATCCCACGTCCCCGCATACCAGGCGGTCCATGGGCCTGGTGCGCTCCATGTCCTTTTTTACCTCGCGGATGGCCCTCATCTGATCGGGGGTTTCCTCGTACTCGAAGGTGGCCTCGAACTCGCGCTGCCAGGTGTCATCGAATGGAAACGCCTGTCCCGTTGCCATCTCCCTGGCGGCATAGAGGCGGAGCAAGTCGAGGGCCATCTCCACGATGGACTTCTTCACCTTGGCCTTGACCTGCGCCCAGTGTCTCCCCCCCAGCTTGTCCAACTGGGGCGCGGAATCCCCCGATCCGGTATATCTCTGGATGAGGTCCAGGTTCTCCGGCGGGCAGTAGAGCTTATCACCATCCTTGAAGTGCAGGAGGAGGAAATCCCTGATCATGCCGTCCACCTTGAGCTTCTTCAACCCCTTGTACAGGGCGATGCCGTGCTCCACGTGGACCACGTAGTCGTCGACCTTCAGATCGGTGAAGCTGGAGAGAAGCTTCGCCCGGTGCTTGATCTTCAGGGTGGGCACCCGCACCTTCTCCCCGAATATCTCTTCATCGGTGATGAACACCAGGTCGAGGAAATCGAGCATCACGCCCATGGAGAGGTCACCCAGGCAGATGGTGACGGGAGCCGGGCCGTACGGCCTTCCCTTCAGCTCCTCCAGGGGGAACCGGGTGAGGATGCGGGCGCTCATCTCGTGTTCGTCGAGCATCTCGCGCAACCGCTCCGCCTGCCCATCGCTCAGGCAGGTGATGACCACCCGCTTCTTCGCCTGCTGCCAGGCCTTGAGACGCCGGACAATGGTGGCGAACACCCCTTTCTTGTGGATTGTCCCGCGCTCCTTGAGGAGCACGGCCCGTGATTCCTGCTGGTTATAAGGAAACACCATGCCTCCGCGCTCCAGCCCCTTGAGGGGAAAGAAGAGGATCCGCTGGTATGATTCCAGGCGCTCCGCGAGCTCATCCGCGGGCATAAAGACCTCCTCCGGAGGGGGATAAGGGATGTTGCGGAGTTTCGCCTTGTTAAAGCGCTCCCTGATCTCCTCCTCGTAGGTGCGTGCCTCCTCCATCACCTTGTCATGATCGATGATGCACACCATACCCTTCTGGGTGAGGTAGGAGAAGATGGTCTCCACGTGCTGGTAGAGATAGGGGAGATAAAACTCGATCCCGGCGAACGCCTCCGACTGCTCCAGCCGCTCGCGTATGCGGTCGAGGTGGGAGCGGTAGAGTGCGGAATCCTTGAATGCATCGTCCAGCCGGCGGACCATCCTCCGCGCCCGTTCCTTGGTGAGGAGGGCCTCCCTCACCGGCAGGATCACCACCTCCTCGATGCTATCCAAAGAACGCTGGGTCTGGGGATCGAACCGGCGGATGGATTCGATCACATCCCCGAAGTACTCGAGCCTGCACCCCTGGTCCCAGTCGGGGGGAAACAGGTCGAGGATCGCCCCCCGCACGCTCATCTCGCCCGGCTCCTCAACCAGGGGAACGGAACGATACCCCCCCTCCAGCAGCTCCCGCACGATCTTCTCCCTGGGCGCCGGCTCCCCGACCCCGTAGTAGCCGCTGGCATGTCCCAATGCCTGCCGGGGAAGCACCCGGTCCATGATCGCCCTGACGCAGGTCACCAGAATCACCCCCTCCCGGGAGAGAAGGGTCTGCAGCCCCCTGATCCTCTGGGCCTTCAACAGCGGATCGGGTTCGAGTTCCTCATAGGGGAGGATCTCCCTGGTGGGATAGTGAAACACGTTATGTGGCGAGAAAAACCGGAGATCTGCAAGGAATCGCTCCGCCTCGCTCGGGGTGGGGGCGATGCACAGGATGTTCTTCGAGACCCTCGCGTGCAAAAGCGCAAGGAGCAGGGCCGCGCCCGGCCCCTTCAATCCCTCCACCTTGACGAGTGGCGCCCCCTGCTCGAGGGCCTTGAAGGGGGGAAACGGATAGGGATGATACATGTCGGACATCAAGAATGCTTCTGATTCCGGGTCCCGCGGCCGATACTGAAATAGAGAAAGCCCCGCTCACTCATCTTCTCAGGGGCATAGAGGTTCCTCCCGTCAAAGATGACAGGGGACTTCATCATCTCCTTCATCCGGTCGTAGTTCGGCCTGCGGAATTCGTTCCACTCGGTGACAATGACCAGGCAATCCGCGCCGGGCAGGCAATCGTACGTATTCTTCCCGAATTCGATGCGGTCGCCGAAGATCCCCCGGGCCACTTCCATGGCTGCGGGATCGAAGACCCGTATGACCGCGCCCTGGTCAAGAAGCTGATTGATGGTCACGATGGAGGGGGCCTCGCGCATATCGTCGGTCTGCGGCTTAAAGGAGAGCCCCCACAGGGCCACCCGCTTTCCACGGAGCACCGACTTTGCCGCCCCCCCGGTCCCCTTTGAAAAGAACCGGATGACCCTCTCCCCCAGCACCCTCTTCTGCTGCTCGTTCACCGCCTCCACCGCCTTCAGGAGATCCATGGAAAGCTTGTAGTCCTGGGCGGTGCGGATAATGGCCTTCACATCCTTGGGGAAGCATGAGCCTCCATATCCTGCGCCGGCAAACAGGAAGGAGTGCCCGATGCGCGAGTCCGAGCTTATTCCCTTGCGTACCATCTCTATGTCCGCCCCCGCCAGATCGCAGAGCAGGGCGATCTCGTTCATGAAGGAGATCCGGGTGGCGAGCATGGCATTGGCGGCGTATTTGGTCATCTCCGCGGAGCGGATGTCCATGATCAATATGGGATTACCGGTGCGCACGAAGGGGGTGTAGAGCTCTCTCATCAACTCCGCCACACGGCAGTCATCCGTGCCGATGATGACCCGGTCGGGCTTCATGTAGTCCGACACCGCCGCCCCCTCCTTCAGGAACTCGGGATTGGAGACTACATCGAACTCATAGGTGGTCTCACGGGCAATGGTCTCCCTCACCAGGTCGGCCGTGCCCACGGGGACGGTGCTCTTGTCCACGATGATCTTGTAGGCATCCATTGCCCTGCCGATGTCCCTGGCCACGGCCAGGACATGCTTCAAATCGGCGGAGCCGTCCTCCCCCGGAGGGGTGCCCACGGCGATGAAGTTGAACAGGGACTTGCGGACCCCGTAGGCGAGATCGGTGGTAAACTCGATCCTTCCGTCATCGACATTCCTCTTCATGAGCGGCTCGAGTCCCGGCTCAAAGATGATGACCTCCCCCTTTTTGAGCCGCTCGATCTTCGATGCATCAACATCCACGCACACGACATCATTCCCCGTCTCTGCAAGGCATACCCCTACCACCAGGCCCACGTATCCCGTCCCAATCACACAGACATTCATGGATTCCTCCTCAAAGGCTCAATACCTCCTGCCATGAGATCATGCGGTGCAATCATTGTCATCATAGCGACACAATCGAAGATCAGACCATAAATTATATAATAAAATGCAGGCGGTAGACAAATCCCCGTGCATCTGCCTAAAGGAAACCGGTTGAAAATCCATTCCGCCGGATCCGGGGTTTGGCAATTCCAAAGGGATCCATTATCAAATGGTATGACATGTATGACGGATCATCCGACCTGATTGCGGGTCCAGAGATGGCTGACGGTGCAGGGCAATAGAGACTGCCCGAATGACGGGTTATCCGACCTGATTGCGGGTCTGGACGACGTAGAAGGAATCCCCGGCATAGACGCCCTCGATATCCTGGGGAGACTGCATGATATCCTCGACCTCCCCGGCTATCCGTATGAGGGAGTCAAACATAACCTGTTGAAAATCCCTGTCCCAGAACAATCGTTCCTGATCATACCGGACGGGGGTCGGGGTCGGCGTGTTGATAAGATAGCTGTCATACAACCCGGCCCCTGAGAAATCCGCCGAATCCTCGTCATTGGAATCGGAACGTACAATGAATGAGTTTTCCCGATGGGAATCGAGGTAGGCGATCGGTTTGGAGGGATAGGATACGATGGTATGGTTTTTCCGCCTCCTGTCCGAGATGACACACAGGGGGGCGCCGGGTGCATTACCGGTCAACGTCTCCCCCAGGCCGACAACGATCTCCGATAGGATCTCGTCGCCATTATCCGACAGGGGATTCCGGGTATGGATGATAAACGAATAGTCGGCAGGAATGACATTCTGAATCAGCACCCCCATGCGAATTCCATTGCTGTCCAGGTTACGGTGAAAACGGCTGAGATAGGCCCTCTCATTCCACACCGAGCCCCATACCCGTTTGATAGTGGAGATGATGGCATCCTGGAATGGCCCCGACCATCTGATCGCCATGCATCCCTGGCCGGTAATCCGTTCCCGTATGGATTGAAGGACATCGGATGGCACGGAAAGATCGTGAATCAGCGTTCGTATGTCGGACAGGATGGATGAATAATCCCGGGGATGAGAGGCCAAGGCATCCGTCAATTCCCTGAAAAGGGAGAAGGCCACGGGGTTTCCGAGAAGTGCCTGTTCAAAGGCCTCGAATGGCACGGTTGCGGAGGAGGGCGTCTTTATGAATGCCGATACCTTGTCGTGTATATTGAGAAGATTCCCCGATTTTGACGAACAGTACCCGCCCCGTATCGCGTGTTTTTCATGAATGACGGCCCCGCCATCGTCCAGGCCATGATCATGATAGTGAATCCTGTCATTGTCGATGACCACGGTCAAGGTCGAGCCGTCATATGATTTCAGCCGTTCAAACACATCCTGCTCATAACAGGTGGAGAGGATGACCTTTGCATCCCGGCAACGGATTGCAATGTGCGAAAGGATATCCACATCGCTTCGTGTGATGATCACGCTGACCCATGGGGGGATGTCTTCCGTTCCATCGATGGTATCGACCACCATAATATGCGGGCCTTCGGCCTGCCTTCCTTGGAGGGAAGACAATGAGCGGGCTGCCTTAACCCTTCCGGTCCCCGCATTCTTGCCGCGGCTTACTATCTTCCAGCAGCCGATGTGTGCCGTTTCCCTCACCATGGGGAGCAGGGCGTCGATGAGCCTTGACAATGCGAACGTGTTCTGGCTCCGGATGACCTCCTCGGCGCAATTCATGAGATAGGATTCGGGTATCCCGCATGATCTGCCGAGAAGCAGGGCCTTGGGCTGAATGAGGTCGTACAGTCCATCCGAACAGGAATGTATGGCCGACTGGATGTAGTTTATGGCGGCAACGGTCTGCAACCCCCATTCGCGTGACCACCTGTCCTTATCAGGCACGTCCTTGAGGCGGTTCCACAGGTCGATGCATGCGGCTATTGTTTCATGCTCGTATGACAGGTGGACGTTCCGGAGGGTCAACAGGACCAGGGCGACGAGGTCGTCACCGGACAGGGTCCGCAGATCGATCCGCTCCACGGCGGTTTTATACCGGTTATCGAGCGCCACATCGATCATCAGGGGATCGCGGGGACAATGGTTGCGTAAGAGAAGCCTCAGCCTCTGACGGCAATCCACGATCCTCCCGGGGATCCACCATTCACCGTAATGATTGTTGACATCCTCCAGCATGGAGTGCAGTTCCTTGTCCAATTGCCACTTCGATACCTCCAGCAGATAGTAAAAATTATCGGAACCGCCATGGACCTGTTTCAGTATCCACAGCAAGTGCTTGAGATCAGGGATCAGTTGCGGCATGTATCGGGGGGCGTGGGTGAGGGGACGCGGCATATGTCGCAGATAATCCATCGATATGCCGTTTCGCTCCCATAACGTCCTGTAAAAGAGGTCGGAAGAATTCGTCTCCTGAAACAGGATGTAGGCCTCACAGATGCCGATGTCCTCGGGGGTGCAGCAGCTATGCAGCTTCTGATGCCATTCCTCGATAAAGGGATCATCGATGCCGGGCCGATGTCCCTCCCGTATGCCATGGCGCCTCATCATGTCCAGGATGAAGAGCCGGAGTTCATCACCGTTGCCGCCCCCGCGCGGGGTAAGGTTCATGATGTTCCTGATCAGGACACGATCAAGCGATGTATCCCGGTCGGTACAGGAGAGGACATTGGCATACACC
>JBLIRP010000013.1:0-38639 GCA_049472355.1 bacterium
TGCACGGCGACGTTACCCATGCCTATCACCTCTACGTGGTCCGGTTGGATTCATCACGGTTCAAGGCAGGCCGCGAGGTCATGTTCAAGGCACTGCGCGCTGAGGGCATAGGGGTGAACGTTCACTATATCCCGGTGCACCTGCACCCCTTTTATCGTTCACGCTTCGGAACGACACGGGGAATGTGCCCGGCAGCGGAAGAGGCATACGAAGAGATCCTGTCGCTTCCCATCTTTCCCGGCATGTCATCCGGGGACAGGGAGGATGTGATCAGGGCGCTGCGGAAGGTTGTGAGCGGCCTGAGACGATAGATGCATGGAGGTGCCCGTGGAGGATCGGTGTCCTTCATAGCAACTACCAATGCTTGATGAGCGAAAGGAAAGGAGGCGTGAACCATGACCCGTGTCACCGAGCAGATGGAGCAATGGGCAGGGGTGTTCGGCAGGGAGTATACCGACAGGAATGACTGGTCGCTCGAGGATGTGGATGCCTTTTATCTGAAGAACTACGGCATAACCCGCACCATGATGAACCGGCAGTTCCTGATGGGCATGCCTACCTCCATGCGGATACTCGAGGTGGGGTGTAATGTGGGCAATCAACTGCTGCTGCTTAAAAAAATGGGATTCGTCAATCTCTATGGTATCGAGCTGCAGGATTACGCCGTGGAAAAGGCAAAATCGCGTACCGCACAAATAAATATAATCAAAGGGGCGGCATGTGATATCCCCTTCAAGGACAATTACTTTGACATGGTGTTTACCTCCGGGCTCCTCATCCACATAAGCCCTGCGGACGTGCATATGGTCCTGGAGGAGATATACCGGTGCACACGTGAATACATATGGGGATTTGAATACTATGCGGACCTGTGCACCGAGATCAATTACCGGGGTAACAAGAACCTGTTGTGGAAAAATGACTTTGCGAAGCTCTACCTTGATTTGTTCCAGGGCCTGGAGTTGATCAAGGATGATCGCTACAAATATATCGACAATGACAATTTCGATGCCATGTTTCTCTTGCGGAAGAACCAGGGGGATATGGGGAGGCGCACCTCCCTGACCTCCAGGACGATACCGGACGTGTGATTAGCGGGGCAATGGCCGCATTGCGGGGAAGGGGAGGCACACAGGCGCACCCCCGTACCCGTTGTCATCGAGGTATTGATCGGTTAGGGTGTAACGGTTTATGGAGAAGCCATTATTCATACGTGTCGATTCAGGGGTCCGTATCGGTGCGGGGCACGTGATGCGATGTCTCGCCCTCGCCCAGGCCTGGACATCTACGGGAGGGAAGGCCGCGTTCATTACCGCGAGCGAGGGACAGGGCCTGGTGGGGCGTCTTGCAGCGGAGGGTTTTCCCGTCGCCCGGCTGGAGGAGGCCCATCCCCTCTCAGGGGACTGGGAAACCACCGCCGGCATCCTGTCCGCACATCCGGGTGCATGGGTCGTACTGGACGGGTACCACTTTGATCCCGAATACCAGCACAGGGTAAGAGAAGCCGGCCATCCCCTCGCGGTCATCGACGACACCGCGCATCTCGACCATTACCGCGCCGATATCCTGGTGAATCAGAACATCCGTGCGGAAACGATCGACTATTCGTGCGAGAGGCACACCCGGCTGCTTCTCGGCCCTCCATATACGCTTTTACGCACCGAGTTTCTCCGGTATCGGGGGTGGGTGCGGGAGGCCCGGAAAACCGCCCGGCGGGTGCTGGTGATGATGGGGGGGAGCGACCCCGGAAACCAGACCGGCCGGGTGATCCGCAGCCTGCACCAGGCGGGGATGGATCACCTCGAGGTCACCTGCGTGGTTGGAGTGGACAATCCCCATATGCGGGAATTGGAGTCCCTGGCAGGGAGCCTTCCATTACAGGTCAGGGTACTTCAAGACCCTCCCGACATACCGGGGCTCATGGCATGGGCGGACGCGGCGATCTCCGGAGCAGGGAGCACCTGCTGGGAGCTTGCCTTCATGGGGCTGCCTGCGGCGGTCCTGGTGCTTGCCGATAATCAACGCGGGATTGCTGCCGGGCTTGCCGCGTACGGCACGGTGATCAATCTGGGCGAAGCGGCCGAGGCACCGGATGCGCACATGGCCGAGGCACCGGATGCGCACATGGCCGAGGCGCTCAGCTCGCTCATCGGGGACCGGGGACTTCGCGCGGATATGAGCCGCAAGGGGCGAGAGCTTATAGACGGCCGGGGCGCCGAGCGGGTTGTCGAGAACCTGAGGCGATGGTCCCCTTCAGCGAAATAATGGCCATGCCTGTGCACGTGTGAATGACCGATCCGGGGCGGGCAGCGACCATGACAGGGAGTGCATAAACCATGTATATTGAGATCAACGGACGGCGCATCGGACCGGGGTATCCCCTCTACATCGTCGCCGAGATGTCGGCCAACCACTGCCAGGATTTCGACCTGGCGGTCAAGATCATACGGATCGCCAAGGAGGCGGGTGCGGATGCCGTCAAGATCCAGACGTATACGCCCGACACCCTGACCATCGATTGCGACGACGACCTATTTAAAATCAAGGGCACCCTGTGGAACGGCCGGACCCTCCATGACCTGTACGGTGAGGCATACACCCCGTGGGACTGGCAGCCCAGGCTCAAGGAGATCGCCAACGAATTAGGAATCGACCTCTTCTCCACGGCCTTTGACGAGACCTCCGTGGAATTCCTCGAATCCATGGATGTGCCCGCCTACAAGGTGGCATCCTTCGAGAACGTCGATCTGCCCCTCCTGCGCAGGATCGCCCGGACCGGCAAGCCCGTCGTCATCTCCACGGGCATGGCAACCCTGGCGGAGATCGACGAGGCGGTGAGGACCTTCCGGGAGGCAGGGGGACGCGAATGCGCGCTCCTGAAGTGCACCAGCGCCTATCCTGCACCATCCGAGGGGATGAACCTCCGGACCATCCCACACCTGATGGAGACCTTCGGGGTGCCCGCCGGCCTCTCCGACCACACCCTGGACCCGGCGGTGCCGGTGGCAGCGGTGTCTCTCGGGGCCTGCATCATCGAAAAACACCTCAGCCTGTCCAGGTCGATGCCCGGTCCGGATAGTGCCTTCTCTCTGGAGCCGCATGAATTCAGCGCCATGGCCTTCGCGGCCCGCACCGCCTGGAAGGCGCTCGGCACTGTGTCATATGGGCCGACCGATGCAGAGTCCGCCTCCAGGGTCTTCAGGCGATCCCTCTTCGTGGTAAAGGACATGAAGGAGGGAGCGCGGTTCACCCCGGAGAACGTGCGATCGATCCGTCCCGGCAATGGCCTGCATACGCGGTATCTCCCGAATGTCCTGGGCAGGCGGGCGGTCCGGAAAATCAAGCGCGGCACCCCCCTCTCCTGGGACCTTGTGGGGGGGGAAAAGGATTAAAAATCCAAGGCGTGTTCAGGATTGAGATCACCTTACGAAAAACCACGTAAACCTGCCTCATTTTGCCGATAAGTATACATACTACAGGAACTTATCGATACATATGTCTCGGGGCGCCCCTGAGCATCATCTCGTGATCCTATGTCACTGACATTGGTAAAAAATACGTCACTCTATACCGTTGGGAACATCCTGCCCCAGGTGGCCGGTTTTCTCCTCCTGCCGGTCTATACCCGCTATCTGACCCCCAAGGACTACGGAATCGTCAGCTCCATGCAGGTGCTGATGGCCATCACCGCCGTCATCTTCACCCTGGCCATGGAGAGATCCCTCTACCGTCTTTACTGGGATTGTAAGACGGAACAGGAAAAGCAGGAGTACCTGGGCACGGTGGCCGTGGCCCTCATCCTCATCGCACTGATCGAGCTCGGCATTATATTTGTGTCCAGGCGGTGGATCGGCAGGATATTCGTGACCATCGACTTTTACCCGTTTTACGCCTACGCCATACTCGCCATGTTTTTTTCGGTGTTTTCCCACATCCCCAAGATACACCTGCAGCTCGAACAGAGGGCGGGTTCCTTCGTGTTCCTTTCCCTCATCCAGTTTGCCGTCACCACCGGGCTGGTGCTCTGGTTCGTGGTGGTCCGCAAATCAGGGGCGGAGGGAATGCTGCTGGGGAGGATGCTTGGGCCCGCAGTGCTTGCGGGCATCTTCATCTATCTGACCGCACAGCGCATCAGGTTCTGCTTCAAGCCACGGATTCTCAAGGAGACCCTTGCCTACTCAATCCCCCTCGTACCCACCATGCTGTGTGCATGGATATTGAACCTCTCCGACCGGATATTCATCGAACGGTATTTCTCCCTGGAGGACGTGGGGATCTATTCACTGGGTTACAAGCTCGGGGAGATCGTGCTGCTCATATCGGGCGGGTTCGGCATGGCATACAATCCCATCTATTTCGAGCTGGCGAACTCACCCGACCAGGAGAGCGCGAGAAACCGTCTCTTCCAGTATAACAACCGGTTCCTGATGGTGGTCCTGCTGATCTCGTTCGGCATCTGCCTCTTTGCAAAGGAGGCGGTGGTGCTCTTCCTGGACCCCCGGTATGAGAAGGCATACCAGATCGTCCCCTTCATCGTGCTTGCCTACTTCATCCAGGAGGTCTCGCACCTGCTGAACCTCTCCATATACCAGGAAAAGAGGACCAAGATGGTGATGTCCATACAGATGGCAGGCGCCCTCATGAATATCGGCATGAATTTCCTCCTGGTCCCTGCATTCGGGGCGTTCGGCGCCGCCTATGCCACGGTGCTGTCCTTTGCAGGCATCTTTGTGCTGAAATACTGGTATGCAAAACGCTGCTATTTCATCCCCTTCAAGTGGAGGCAGTTGCTGTGCTGCATTGCCCTGCTCACCGGGGTTGTTGCGGCCCAGTATGCCATTGACATAAACCTGTATTATCTTTTTGCGCTGAAACTGATGCTTGTCCTGACCGTCCTGGCGGTGTTCGCTCGGAGGCACTATGATACGGTGCTGATGATCTTCGCGGGCGCCGGCAAGGGCGTGAGCAGGGCGGGTTCTTAGAGGGAATGGCATGACGGTCGTGTTCTGTCTCTCATATCTCAATCTTCCCATTACATTGAGCATCGTTGATCGCAGCGGTGATGACTTCCTCATCGTCACCTCAAGCCCCTCCCTGTACAAGTTCCTGTCCTGTCTCTTCCCCGGTGAAAGGCTGATGTACATAGAGCCGCCCTTCCTTGAGGACCGGTCTCCGGTGCGCATGGTGAGGAATCTGATACGGGTTGGACACTATAAGAAAAAGATATATGCCCTGTTCAAGGGATTCAGAAACGCCGATGTCCATTTCTTCGGCATATTCAGTTGTGAATTCGAGGCATGGCTTGTAAAACGGCTCTCATCCCTGAACAACATCTATTACAATTCGCTTGTGGACGTGAGCAACCTGATGCCTGCGCGGGGCCTCAAGGTTTTGGTCGGCAGGTGCCTTCGGCGCATGGCATACAATATTGAATTCAGCGCCCTGTACAATGGAAAGACCATTTACTACGGCGTATCCGATGCATTCCTCAACAAGGTCAAGTCCCGTCCCCTCGTCGTCCCCGTAGATGAGCGGCGCCTCGAAAAAATTGCGGCCGAGCGGCTGGATCTGCGCCTGGAGGGGAGAAGGATACTGTTCCTGTGCGGGGGGATCGCCGGGATTTACGTGGATATGGCCGAGTACACCGCCAAGGTGGACAGCCTGATCAGCGCGTTGAAGGGGCGTTTCGGCGAGCACGCACTGGCGATCAAGGCCCATCCCCGTTATGACGAGCACCATTCGGAGGAGGAAACCCTGTTCAGGATACCGGCGTATATCCCCGCGTCACTCATTATGCATCAATTCGACGTGGTCATAGGGTACTTCAGCTCCGCCCTGTTCGAGGCGGCAATGAAAGGAAAGCAGGTGATTTCCATGCTCAGTCTGTTGGAGCCGGGGTACATGGAAATACGCAAGGGGTATATCGCCTATCTCAGCAACAACTCTGGAAACCGGGTGCTCTTTCCGGGGTCCGTTGAAGAGGCCGTGGATTTCATAGGGCATGCGTTGGCGCAGGAGGAGATGACCGTTACATGACCAGTGTTACAAAGGAACATGGCACGCCCACCATTTCAGAACCGAAGGCATTGGGCAGCGAAGGGAAGCATCGTGCTGCATGAACCGGTCATAATTGAAGGGAGCAAACCGTGAACCGGCGACGGGCGACAGCCTTTATCCCGCTCTTTCTGAAGAAAATGATCCTCCGGGAATACATCAGGCAGAAATACGGGGTGCGGTTTCACCGGAGCGTATCGGTCTCCCGAGACACCGTGTTCGAGGGAAGGAACGTGGTGGAACAGGGGTGCGACGTGGGGGGGGCGTTCATCGGTCTCGGCACCTACATCGCCTCGAACGCGCAACTGCCCGCGACGAGAATCGGGCGGTTCTGCTCGATCGGACAATGTGTGCAGACCTTCCTGGGCAGGCATCCCACCGGCCTTTTTGTGAGCACCCATCCCGCGTTCTTTTCCCCCGGGGCGCAGGCGGGATTTACCTTTACCGGTGAACAGTTGTTCGATGAGCACGCCTATGTCGATGCGGAGGGAAAATACGTGGTGGAGATCGGGAATGACGTCTGGATCGGCAATCACGCCAGGATCATGGACGGGGTGCGCATCGGCGACGGGGCGGTCATAGGCCTGGGGAGCGTGGTGACCAGGGATGTGGAGGCATACTCCATCAATGCGGGTGTGCCCTCGCGGGGGATTGGGTATCGCTTCACCCCGGATCAGATCTCCTTCCTGCTGTCATTCAAATGGTGGGAACGGGATTTCGAATGGATCAAGGAGAACAGCCGGATGTTCTCCGATATCGAGCTGTTCATGAAGAACGCCCCCATCTTGAATGCACAAAATGAGGTCAGGTCTTGAAATATCAGTTTTTTGGAACAAACTCTCATGCCGCTTTAGTGGCGCCACGAAGCATGAAAATATAATTTTATTTTCAGAGCAAACCCTCATGGCCCTTCGGGCCGCCACGAAGCATGAGCAAAACAAAATGGGGTCAGGTCTTGAAATATCAGTTTCTTGGAACAAACCCTCATGCCGTTTTGCGGCGCCACGAAGCATGAAAATCTATTTTCGGGACAAAAACTGACAATTCAAGACCTGACCCCAAGGTGCTGACCCCAAGGTGCCAAGGTGCGCTTCGGCCTTTTACCGAAAAGTAATAAACGGGGTGATGCCGCGCAATTGCGCGAGAACAGCATCGAGCAGGGAGAGATCGATGGACCGGGAGTTTCCCAAAATCAGCATTGTCACGCCGGTGTACAACAACGCACGGTTCATCGAGTCGTGCATCCTCTCGGTACTGGACCAGGGATATCCCAACCTCGAATACATCGTCATGGACGGCGGCTCCGATGACGGCACCGCGGAAATCGTCAAACGATATGAACAACACCTGCATCATTGGGAGTCCTGTCCCGACCGGGGCCAGACCCACGCCCTGAACAAGGGTTTTGCCCATGCAACCGGTGATGTCCGTGCCTGGCTGAATGCCGACGAGGGGTATATGCCGGGCGCCCTTCTGGAGGTGGGCGCCGCCTTCCGGGATGACCCTGGTCTCGATTTTGTCTATGGCGGCAGGATCATCGTTGACAGCGAGGGGAGGGAGATCGGCAGGAGGCGGTGGCCTCCCATGCACCCCCGCTGGCACCTCCTCTACCGCATGACGCAACTGCCCACGGACGCGAGCTTCTGGAGCGCGCGGGGCCATCGGATGACCGGCGAGCTCGACGAGGAGCGCTTCCCCCGGCTGGGCATGGATGCCGACTGGCTTGTGCGGCTCAGCATGCATGTGCGGCGCTGGAGACGCATTCCCCGCTACCTTTCCCGATTCACCGAGCGTCCCGACCGGGCAACCGCCCTTGGAGATTCCCTGGATCCCGGGGTCCTGCTGCAAAACGACTACCTGGCCCGGCAGCGGATCGTCGAACGCTACGGCATTTCGCGGGCCCGGCTTTTCTGGGGGTGGCTGCTTTCCGGTGTATGGTGCAGGGTCTGCGAGGGGAGGCTTGCCTTCCCGCACCTTCTGGCATCCTTCAGGCAGATGTTCTTCATGGAGACATAGCCTTAGGCTTATGGGGGAAACCATCCCAAAGGTCGGATTCACCTGAAAGGGGATCCCTTGGAATTTGATTGGGCGGTGTGCCGCCTTAGGGTGTGCCGTTCTTGCGGGCGATGACCCCCATGTTCCAGTCCCGTTCGGTCAGGGGGCTGTTCAGGCAGGCAAAGGGGCAGAGGCTGGTGGCGCCGAACCCCGCCTTTTCAAGGAAGTAGGCGATCTCCTGGGGGAAGAAGAAGCGCATGGGGTGCGTTTCCTCCACCTCGGAGAGCACGGAGTGGTCTTCGAGGTGCCACATCCTGAAGTTTATCAGCACGGTTTGATCGATCGCATTCACCATGGGGGTGGTGAAGCGGATGACCCGCTCCTTCTCTCCTGATGACACATCCCTCAGCCGGCAGGTCGGCCGGTCGGAGAGCACTGCCAATCCGTTCCAGCAATCGAAGGCGAACACGCCCCCTTCGTGAAGGTGCCCGGATGCGGCGGCACAGAAGGCCTCCACATCCTCATTCCGCGTCTGGTAGCTCATCACCGCGAACATGGCGATAACCGCGTCGAACGACCTGTCCAGGGCAAGATCGCGAATATCCGATTCCACAAACTCTATGGAGAGGTTTTCCCTCCGGGCCTTTTCCCTGGCGATGCTCACCATCCTATGGGAACGGTCCACACCGGTGACGCTGTATCCCCGCCGGGCGAGCACAAGGGCGTGGCCCCCGGTGCCGCATCCCAGGTCCAGGATGGTTCGCACGGGGTTGCCGCCCTGGGCAAAGATCTCCTCCAGGAAATCGCACTCCCGGTCATATCCCTTCTCCTGGTACAGGAGATCATAGGCAGAGGCGTAGGTGGCCCCGAATACGCTCATGACATCACTTCCGCCGGCCCTCGGGGCCGCAGGCCTCACATTCGGTTTGCCCGCATGCCGCCAGGGCCCTCGTGCCTTCTGACCGCGAGGTGTCTGCTGTCTTCCCCGGGCGGGATCGCCCATATCCATAGGTCTCCATGACCTTTCCGAATTCATGGAAAAACCGCTCCTGCTGCTCGGGGCTCAGGGTCTCTTCCCACTGCCCCTGCTTCCCCGCCCGCACGAAACGGATATCCTTTCGGGTCTGCTTGAACAGCTCATTCTCGCTCGATGCAGCGGTCTCCTTTTGCTTCATGCTGGTGAAGTCGTTTTCTCTTATTGCGTCATTGATCCGTTTCGAGTCGGCAGGAAGGCCCAGAAAGGCGGTGATCGTATGGACCATGATGGGGGTGTTCGCGAGCAGGTCCTCGTATCGCATGAACAGGACCCTGTCCTTTGCATTGGTTGCAGCCCGCTCCCATCCCCGGACGTGGTCATCCCACCTCCCGTAAGGGAGTCTGGAGCGGTCAAAAAAGATATCCAGGAATTCCTGGAGCGTACCGCTGATCCGGTTGAACTTGAGCATCCAGTAGTAGTAGGAGATCGCCACGTCCCTGGGGTCGCGGACGAGGTAGATGGCCTTTGGATAGCGCCGGTCATACGGCTCGTGGCTCTTGAGGTAGCGGGGTCGCGCCAGCCGCTCGAGCTGCGCATGGGTATTGACGTAGATGTCGGGGACGTATGATTCCATGGTGTCGAAGGTGATATCCACGCCGAAGATGATCGTGCCGAGAAGGAACCGTATCCAGGTGTTCCCTGATCGGGGATAGCAGACGACGAACACGTCGTCCGGATATATCTTCAGGTCATTTCCCGCTACGGCATCCCTGTTCCTGAATATCCTCCTGAAACATGTCGTTGTTTTCCGCAGGAAACTACATGGTTTGTTTTCCCTCATGCCGCTGCCTCCCTTACCCGTTTCCACATGAGACCTGCATGTCCGATGTCCGGCAATAGTTGTACACCCATTTTCCTTCACTACTATTTCTATCGGCACTTTATGACGAGGATTCCTATAGGAAATTCGGGGAGGGGAGGACATATCAAGGGAGCCTCTCTTGCCCGCTCTTCATTGCATCCCTCAGACGGCAATGTTTCATAAAGACAGGGCGATGAGGAGAATAGATTGTCTTCCCGCGTAACATCTTATCTTATCAATGCCCTTAAACCGCCATGATCTTTCGATCACAACGGAGGATGAAAATAAATAAAACAGAGGTTTGTTGAATTATTTTCATATAAATTTTCTTGGTATATTTGCCTTGACAAAAATAGTAAATTTTGTTTATGCTTTTATCCTAAAAAGCGATTTCCTGGTATCAGAACAGACAAAAAAATTTGCAGGGTTCAAGATGAAACATTCATGAGCCGGATGAAACTGCGAATGTAGAATGTCGAATGTAGAATGCAGAAGTGAAACGCAGATGAGCCTTCGGCTCACAAGGAAGCATGAAAATGCCCCGGAGGGGATTTTCAGGTGAAAAGATGAAAATCAGGGGTGCATACATAATAGCAGAGGTCGCCAGCGCACACGAGGGGGACCTGAAAATGCTGTATACATTAATTGAGAGTGCCGCTTCTGCGGGCGCCGACGCGATTAAATTTCAGCTATACCATCCGGACGAGCTGGCCGTCAAATCGTACAGGTACTATGATCTTTACAAAAAACTGCAGTACAGCGAGGAGGAGTGGAAGGGGATTATCAATTATTCAAAAAAGCATAACCTTGACGTGTGGATAGACCCCTACGACAGGTGGGGCCTCGCCTTAGTAACATCAGTTATAAGCGACATAAAGGGCGTAAAGGTCCCCCCCACGATACTCGCCGACATGGAGCTTACAAGAGGTATTTTGGGGCTTGGCTGCATGCGGATGATCGGCGTGAGCGGTTTTTCCACAACCCAAATAGAGGGTTTCTTTAAAGAATTGGGGATTTTAAAAGGCTCAAACGACAGGGGCCTGTTCCTCATGCACGGCTTCCAGAGGTACCCCACCCAAATTGAGGACTTGAATATCGAGAGGATAAAGCTGTTGGAGGACAAGTTCGGCCTGCCCGTTGGGTACGCGGACCACGTTGACGCCGGCCTGCAATTGGCCAAGATAGTCCCCTGCCTGGCGATAGCGGCCGGTGCAAAAATTATTGAAAAGCACATAACATTGGACAGGTCAAGAAAAGGGCCGGACTATTATTCCTCGCTGAACCCTGACGAGTTCAAGGAGATGGTTGATCTCATAAAAAACACGGAAACCGCTATGGGCTCCGGGGAGGTCACCACAGAGGAGAAAACATACCTCAAGGATGCTACAAAGATTGTTGCAGGCTGCGCGGTACAGGTGGGAGACATAATCTCACAGGACAAGATCAGCTACAAGCGAAGCGATGACCAGGGGCTTCTGCCCCACGAAAAAGGTCTGGTGCTCGGAAAGATAGCGCTGAAATGCCTGGCAGAGGGGGAAAGCATAACGGCCGAAGATACTAAAAAACCGAGGATAATCGCGCTTGTCGCGGTGAGGATGAAGTCAACACGGCTCCCCAAAAAGGCCCTGGCTGACATTGAGGGCTATACAGCGATAGAGCGCTTGGTCAATAACTTAAAACCGTCACAATACATTGATGAGATAGTCTTGGCAACCTCGACAAACGAGGGAGACGACCCCATAGAAGATCTCGCAAAAGAAAAGGGCCTGGCATTTTTTAGGGGCCACGAGGACAATGTTGTCAAAAGGTTCCTGGACGCCGCCAGGAGCTTTAATACAGACATAGTTGTAAGGGCGACCGGGGACTGCCCGATGCTGAGCCATGAGCTTGCGGACTATCTTATTGAGAGCCACTTGAGGAGCGGCGCGGATTATACAGGGTTTGAATCCAATACAGTGCCTGTGGGCACCTTTTCAGAGGTAATTACGGCATCCGCCCTTGAAAGATTGGGCAACACGAATATGGACTTGAACTATACCGAATACCTGACGTACTACTTCAGGAACAACCCCAACCTTTTTTCAGTGAATATAGCCCCGCCGCCGAACGAATTATACAATCGCCCCGGATACAGGATGACCCTGGACTATATAGAGGACCTGGAGTTTTTCAGGAGGGTCTATGCGCATTTTAAGCCCGGAAAAGAAGCGATCCCCCTGGACAAGACAATCGAATTCTTGGACAAGCACGACGAGATAGTCTCCATAAACAAGGACATGTGCCTAAAATGGCGGGATGACAAGGACTTTGTAAAAAAACTTAACGAGATAACAACTATCAAAAACGTGGGAAAATGAGTTCTATGCGTATCGGCGAAAAAAAGGTGGGGGAGGCGATAAAAGACATCAAGAAAGGGCAGCCCATTAAAAAAAGAGACATAGGCGCGACAAAGGTGTCTCTTAGACCCGCCATCACGGCTGATTGCGAACTGTTATGGAATTTGAGGAATGACCCAAATGTAAGAGAATCCGCATTTGAGACGGGTTTCATCCCGTATGAGCACCATGTAAAATGGTTCAATAAAAGATTAAATTCCGAAGACGTGAAAATTTTTATCGTTCAGGACCAGAATTTAAGGCCTGTTGGGCAAATCAGGTTTGATATCGGCGACGATGGGTGCGCTGAGATTGATATCAGTATCAACAGCGCGGAACGCGGCAAGGGTTATGGCACAACCGCCCTTAAAAAGGCATGTGTGATCGGACTTGAGGACTTACACATAAAAAAATTCGTGGCACATATAAAAACAGGGAATAAGGCATCTATTCTTGTTTTTTCGAAAGCCGGATTTAGCAGGGCAGGTACAAAAAAGGTTAACGGTTCGGTGGCTGTAGAGATGTGCCTGGAAAATATAAAAGAGCTCCCTGTTGATAACGACCTTGGTGATGACATTGAAGACACATAGAAGGGTGATGATAATAGCAGCGCATCCAGACGATGAGGTTTTGGGTGCTGGTGGAACGCTGATGAGGCACGCCGAGGAGGGGGACGACGTTTATTGCTTGATATTGGGGACAGGTGCGCTTTCTCGAGAAAAAGCGGGCAGTAAAGATGTGGAGGCGCTTGACAGTGCCGCCAAGGAGTCCGCAAAAATACTCGGCTTTAGGGACATCTGGTTTTCACGGTTCCCCGACAACAGGTTCGACAGCGTCGATTTGCTGCAGATAATCAAAGAGGTTGAAAAACATGTTGAAAAAACAAAGCCGGAAATCGTCTATACCCATCACGGCGGCGACCTGAACATAGACCATAAATTGACCTTTGACGCTGTGTTGACCGCGTGCAGACCCATAAAAGGCTGTTCCGTCAGGAAAATCCTTACCTTTGAAACACTGTCCTCGACCGAGTGGGGCAATCAAGCGGAAAAGCCATTCTTGCCAAACACCTATCTGGACATAACGGGCACCATTGAAAAGAAAGTGGAGGCAATCAAATGCTATTCTTCAGAACTCAGGGATTACCCCCACCCGAGGTCTGAGGAGGCCATACGTGCCCTTGCGAGGAAGAGGGGCTCAGAGGCGGGCCTGGAATCCGCAGAGGCTTTTTGTTTGGTGAGGGAAGTGGACCGATGAGGGTACTGGTCTGCACCAAAGCGGGGATGCAATGGGGCCTTAACGTGTACAAGGAACTCCAGGAGGACACGAAGCATAATTTTAAATTGGTGACCGTCCCGGACGCGTTACAGGACGAGGTACAGAAATTTGATCCAGAGCTAATTGTATTTCTTCATTGGTCCTGGTTAATCCCTTCTGATGTACTAAAGTACAGATGCATATCCACCCATACCGCACCCCTCCCCAGGTACCGCGGGGGCTCGCCAATACAAAACCAGATCCTGGCCGGGGAGACAGAATCCGCTGTAACCCTGTTCTACACCTCCGAGGCGTTGGACGCGGGCGAGATAATCCTGCAAGAGACCATAAGCCTGGAAGGCGACCTGAAGGATATTTTTGAGAGGGTAGAAAAGGCCAGTATCAAAATGGTAAAAGGTTTTTTGGGCGGCAAGACGGACTCAAGGCCGCAGGAGGGGACTCCAACGTACTGCGAGAGGAGGACGCCTGAGCAGGGCAGGATAGACCCGTCAAAAAGCGCCGCATACAACTATAATCTCGTGCGAGCGTTGAACATGCCGCCATACCCCCCTGCTTTTATAGAGTGCGACGATGGAAAAAGGCTTTACGTGCTCAAGGCAACGTTGGAGGAATAGAATCGCAGGGCTGTGTTCACTGTGAATACACGTAGAATACGATCCTGCCCAGCTTCGCCTCTATTAAGTCCCGCGAAGGCCTTTCATTTAAAAGGAATCCGTCATCCCATAAAAGGTCACCCTTCTCTCATCCCATAGAGACAATGAGTTAAAGAATGCAGCAGGTCCCATCCGTGCAATGAGATTCCATTTTGGAAGCCTGCAATGATCGGATTTTTACTATGAAGAGAAAAGGATTTTGATGCCCGGCATGTTATGTGATCCTTCCAAAGATCGATATGAACCGATCTTATAATTAAGACGATGAATAAGACATACTGTATGTATAAAAAAGGGAAAAGGGGGAGTTGAGAAGGTCATGAAAGAAAAAAACATCCTGATATCCGGCACCATGAGGTCAGGAACGACCTTGATGTGCGCCATACTGGATGCCCATCCGGAAATAAGCATGGCTTCAGATTATCTCACCTGGTTCTGGAAACAATTCGTGCCGAAATTCGCAGGGATAAGCACGGAATACGAGCTGGAATGGGCACTATATGAGATGGAGCCCTATATGATTCGCCATTCAAATCCGATTGATCTTGACCTGTTGAAACAGGAAACAATAAAGAAAGGGATATCATTCTTATCTTTTTATGACACCCTTTTTGAGCAGTTGAGCCCGAACGACTTGAAACCTGTGAGGGGCATCAAGGTCACGCATCTGGCTTACCATTATGAATACTTTATCCTTAATATACCGAATCCATTTATCATTCATATGGTTAGAAACTGTATGGATGTCTATTGCTCTCATAAGAAAAGGGCCAAACCTCAGGTGGAGAAAAAATTGGATCCCGTCAGAGGGGCATTGAGATTTTTTCATACCAAAAAGGCACAACTGGGGAGATATCTGATCGGCAAAAAGATATTGATAGATGATCGCATTTTTAATCCGTATATTTACAACTATCCCATCAGGATGATTGATGAATGGAATATAACCAATCGGATTGCCTTGGAAATTAAAGAGAGATTTCCTGAAAAGGTTGAGATTGTCAAATATGAAGATTTGGTGACGGAACCCCGGGGGACTTTACAGCATCTAATCAAGAAACTGGGCATTCATTGGTATGAGGGCTTTTACGATTACGCCAATTTAAAGAGCCGGGACGGGTCAAGATTTATGGCAAATACATCCTATAATGATAAAGGCGTATCCAGTAATGATAAAGGGATATCCGGATTTTCAACGGATCACATCAATATAGGAAACCAGCTCATGAGCCCTGACGAAAAAGAATATTATGAAAGGGTAGCAAAAGAAACGGCATGTAAATTGGGTTATGAAGTTGGGTTTGGGGTCCGATGATCCCTTTACCGCGATTTGCAGACCGATGTTCTCTTCCCCGTTGTGGCCAATTATTTCAACCCATTCAACAACACTGATGATCGTGAAGCATGCGTCTTTCTCCCCCCTGGATAGACCTTGGCTTAATAATATCCCATTTTAATAACGTCCGTATTCCATATCACTTTTTGTCGCCAGTCATGCGTATCGTTCCCCCTTTTTTACCGAAGAATTAAGTAAGGTGCCGAGCGCCCGAAAGGAAGCGAGCGGCCGGGAAGGGCCGTTGTCATTCACACGCATGTCAACACAAGGAAGGCAGGATGATCAGCACCATTAAGAAGGCGGTGGTTCTCGGCTCGGGTGGAACGATGGGTTCGTTGACCGGCGGCATCATTGCACAGAGCGGCATCAAGACCTGCTTTATGAGCCGGTTGAAAGAGCATGCCGAACGTGGTCTCGAACGTGCGATACATCAATCACGCTCGGAGACGATAGGCCGAAATAGCATATGCGGTGAATACAAAGGCTCACTAAGGGACGCGCTACAGGATGCGGACTGGGTCGTGGAGTGCGTCACCGAAAATGTCGCAATAAAGCAGAGTGTTTACAAGGAAATCGAGCCGTATCTCAAGCCGGATGCGGTGGTAAGCACCACCACCTCCAGTCTGCCCTTGTCAAGGCTGTGTGACGGGATGTCGGAGACCTTCAAGCGAAACTTCCTCGGCGTGCATTTCTATAATCCCCCGGCAAAGATACTGGCGTGCGAGGTCGCCGCGCAGCGGCATACGGACCCCGAGGTCACTCGATTCATGAGCGATTTCCTTGAACACAACCTCGGCCGCGTGGTCATACCGGTGCAGGATACATCGGCCTTTGCCGGAAACAGGATCGCCTTTTTGCTGTTTTGCGAGATCACGGCCCTGGCCGAAGAATACGGTGTCGAGCTGATAGACTATCTGCTCGGTCCATACACCGGAAGAATCATGTCGCCGTTGGCAACCATTGATCTGGTCGGCCTTGATATCCATAAGGCCATCATTGAAAACCTTTACCGGCATACCAACGACCACATGCATCATGCCTTCAGGTTGCCTCGATATATTGAAAAAATGATTGAAAACGGCTGCCTGGGGAGCAAGACCCCCGACAAGGGAGGGTTCTATAAAAGGGACGGCAGCAGAAACAAACTGGCACTGAACCCGGCTACCCTCGATTATGAGCCCGTGAAGAGGCCGAAGGTCTCTTTCGTGGAAGAGGCCAAGGAGATGATTCGCGCGGGACACTACAACGACGCCTTTGCCGTCATCATGGAAAGCCCCTGCGGGGAAGCGGATCTGGTGCGAAGGATCCTGTGCACCTATATCTCTTACTCGTATTCGTGCATCGGAGAGGTTACCGAGGCCAAGTACGGCATAGACGGGATCGACACGGTAATGGCGTCCGGATACAACTGGGCGCCTCCAAGTTTGGTCCTGAACATGATGGGCGGGGCTGAGAAGGTAACAGGATTTCTTCGGCACTATGATTGTATGGTGCCTGATGCGCTTGAAGGTGCGGACAAGCCGATCGAGGTCCATGGTGATCCCGGCGGATATTTTTGGGCCCGGTAGGCACATACCCTGTCCCGCCGCAAAAAGCGCGGGATTAATTGCAACGCCAATCACGGGATAGAAAGGAGTCCTTCTGTCATGCAGGATATCGCCATATGGGGTGCAGGCGGCTTTGGCCGCGAAGTAGCCTGGTTGATCGAGGAGATAAACAGGGCGGACCGTGTCTTTACCATCATCGGCTTCCTGGACGACCGGGTTTCCCTGGTCGGCCAGGAGATAAACGGCTATCCGGTTGTCGGCGGGCTGGAGTATCTCGGCAAAAACCAGGGCATAGCCGTGGTGATGGCGGTGGGAAACCCGGTAACACGATTCAAAATGCATGCGAGGATTCAGGGCCTGAGGCTCAGCTTTCCCAACCTCATCCATCCCTCGGTCATCAAGGGGCGCACGATCCAGATGGGTGTGGGCAATGTCATATGCGCCGGCGCAATCTTGACCGAAAACATTACGATCGGTGACTTCTGCCAGTTCAATCTGAAGACCACGATCGGCCACGACGTCAGGTTGGGGGATTTTACTACCAGTGCATGCAGCGTGGATTTTGCCGGCTACAGCAGCACCGGTTTCGGAGTGTACATCGGCAACCAGGCCACCCTCCTGCCCTCGGTGAGCGTCGGCGATTTGTCTGTCATCGGGGCCGGCGCAGTGGTCAACAAGGATATACCGGACGGGATGGTAGCAGTGGGCGTTCCTGCCAGGGCGATCAAGCGCAACCCTGTGTATGATGAAATGAAAAACGATATTGAATCGAGTCGATTGCACGGCAGCCTTCCGGAACATGAACAACACATCGCACAAAAACACATCCCACAACAACACCCATGATTGCGAAGGGCACATATCCGTAACTCCGAATAGCTCCCCTCCCATGAAGGCTACCCTCCCATGGTAGTGATTATTGTGCGGGATGCGTATCTTTCCCCTTTTTTTACCGAAGAATAAGTAAGGTGTGGAGTGCGCGGAGGGCAGTCTGCCGGCTCAGGGGAATGTTTTTCCCCCCGGCGGAGACCTCGATGCAGGAAGAACGCACGGAGGCCGGTTCACATGAAACAACAGAGGCAACTCACCCCGGAGGCGCCTCATGTGATCTACGGGCCCGGTTCCCGCGGGCAACGGGAACCGGCGGCGTGGGCGGGACATTCCGAGGAAGGGACCATGAGCAGGGGCATCCTGGTATTCAAAGAGGGCGAACAAATCCTGGCGATCGTCATACGCAGCGATTTCTCCAGGGAGGGGATCGAGTTCTTCACCCCCGCCGACTTCTCCCAGCAGATGGCCTACATGAAGCACAAGAAGGGAAAGACCATCAAGGCCCACCGGCACAACCTGGTGAAGCGGGAGGTCCACTTCACCCAGGAGGTCCTGTTCATCAAGAGGGGAAGGCTCAAGGTGGACCTCTATTCCTCGTCCAAGGAATACATGGAGAGCGTCGTCCTGGGGCCGGGCGACATCATCCTGCTCGCCTCCGGCGGGCACGGGTTCGAGATCCTGGATGACCTGGAGATGATCGAGGTGAAGCAGGGGCCCTATGCCGGAGACCAGGACAAATCGTACCTGGAGGCGGAGCCATGATACCGGTCAACGAGCCCCTCCTTGCCGGGCGGGAGCTGGAATACGTCACCCGGTGCATCCGGAGCGGGTGGATCTCCTCGGCAGGCGAATACATCGAGGAGTTCGAGCGGCAGTGGGCCGCATACTGCGGGGCACAATACGGCATCTCGGTGAGCAACGGGACCGCCGCCCTCCAGGTGGCAGTGGGGTGCATCGATCTCAAGCCGGGCGATGAGGTGATCATGCCCTCCTTCACCATCATCTCCTGCGCCCTGGCGGTGACCGCCTGCGGGGGGAAGCCGGTGCTCGTGGATTCCGACCCCCTCACCTGGACCATGGATGTCTCCCGCATCGAGGAGCGGATCACCCCGCGGACGCGGGCGATCATGCCCGTGCACATCTACGGTCATCCCTGCGACATGGACCCCATCATGGAGCTTGCACGTAGATATCGCCTGGCGGTCATCGAGGACGCGGCGGAGGCCCACGGCGCCGAGTACAAGGGGAAACGGGCAGGGAGCCTGGGGCACCTGGGCTGCTTCAGCTTCTATGCCAACAAGATCATCACCACCGGGGAGGGGGGTATGGTCCTCACCAACAGCAAACGGTACGCGGAAAGGGCGCGCTCCCTGCGCAACCTCTGCTTCCGAAAGGGGCGGCGTTTCCTTCACACCGAACTGGGCAACAACTTCCGCCTGACCAATCTGCAGGCGGCCATCGGCCTTGCCCAGATCGAGAGGATCAACGAACTGATCGAAAAGAAACGATGGATGGGACGGCGCTACACCCACCTGCTCCAGGGAATCCCCGGTGTCATCCTCCCCATCGAGATGCCCTGGGCGCGGAATGTCTACTGGATGTACGGGATCATGCTCGACCGGGAGGCGGACATGGACGCGGCTGAATGTGCACGGCGTCTTTACGGGTGCGGCGTGGACACACGTCCCTTCTTTCTGGGGATGCACGCGCAGCCGGTCTTTCATCGCATGGGGCTCTTCAAGGGGGAGCGGTATCCGGTGGCGGAAGCCCTGGCAGCGCGGGGGCTCTACCTCCCCTCCGGATTGACGATCACCGAGGACCAGATCGGCGCGGTGTGCGACGCAGTGCGCACGGTGTGCACGGGGGTGCGGACACGATCCGACCGTTCCTATCGCACCAGGGCTGCCGTCACTGCCCAGGGGGGCATCAATGTATAGGCGATTGCACCACATCAGTGAAGGGGTGACAGCATGAGCATGAGACTCGGATTTTTCCTGCTCTTTACCGCCATCGCCTTCCTGCGGCCTCGCCTGACCCCCTACCTCATCATCCTGGCGGTGCCGTTCATGCCCAAGATACGCGGGGGCCTCGCCTCGACCACCTCCCTGGAGGAGGTGGTGATCCTGGCCTCCATTGCGGGGATGTTCTGCTACGCCATCTTCGGCCAGCACGTGTCCATCAGAAAGGATGGCGTGTTTGTGGCCTATCTGACCTTCATCTTCATCCTGACCTTTACCGGCCTCCTGCACTGGTTCGACTCCTCGTCGTCCCAGATGAGGGTGGATATCATCCAGTACATCAAGCTGCTGCTCCCCTTTCTGACCCTGATTGTCACGCGGTGGGCGATACAGGAGCGCAGCCAGGTCAACCGGCTCATGCACCTGTTCCTCGGGGTGTCGGTCATCCTTGCCGTGATGGGCCTGTTGCAGCACTACATGCTCTTCAATGTCCACGTCCTCTGCAACCGTTTTTACCCCCTGTGGGGCGACCCCTCGTACGGCGCCCGGTTTACCTATTTCCGCGAGGCAACCGCCACGTTCGACGGCCTGCACGTGTATTCAGGGATCTATTTCATGATATGCACGGTCATCGCGGCCCATTTCTATTTCTTCGGGTCCCGCAGAAAGCTGCTGCAGTCGTTCTATCTGATATGCACGGGTCTCAATCTGGTGGCTCTGACCATGACCTTCTCCCGGGCCGCCACCATATGCGTGAATGTGGGCCTTGCGGTGATTCTCCTGCAGGTGATCCTTTCGGTGGGAAAGGACAACCGGTACAGGGAGATCGCGCTGATCGCGGTGCTCATAACGAGCATTGCCTTCATCTTCTTCCCCTATGTTGACAAGCATAGACTGGTCGAACGGTTTGAAGCCGATTCCGCCTCGGTGCTGGTAATGGAAAACAGGGGGTTCTGCTGGAAGGAGGCATTCAGGGTCTCCATGTACAATCCCATCGTGGGATACGGGTTCAGGAGCATGTCCGCGTCAATACAGTTCAGGGAGCCGCACAACGCCTACCTGCAGATCGTGCTGGTGGGCGGCCTGATCCTGTTCATCCCCTTCCTCCTGTTGATCTACAAGATCGGGAAGAAGCTGTGGGATGCCCGGCACGAGGTGCTGATCGGGTGGGGACTTCCGGTTTTCCTGAGCATGCTCGCCTTCGAGATGAGCAGCTTCAACCTGTTCACCTGGGACCGGGGGAGGGTGAACTCCATGATCTGGGTCCTCTTTGGACTGGCCCTTTCCCTCCCCTTTCAGGGGGAACGGGATGCCGTGCGGGTGCAAAGCCGGGCCACGGTGAGCGTGGGAATGGTCGATGAGGCGGCCTTCCCTGCGCCGGAACCGGTGCTCGCCTCAATGGGATACATCGATTGACGGAGTGATCATGCCTGCGATTTCGGTCATCATACCGACATACAATCGACTGCCGCTGCTGCGGAGGGCGGTGGAATGCGTGCTCGACCAGACGTTCGACGACTGGGAGCTGCTGGTGGTTGACGATGCCTCAACCGACGGGACATCCGAATACCTGAGCCAATGCACCGACCCCAGGGTCCGCCCCCTTCGCAACCCGGCCAACCGGGGCGCCCAGGAGAGCAGGAACCTGGGCATCCGGCATGCGCGCGGGGAGTTCGTGTGCTTCCTCGACTCCGACGACCTGTGGGTGCCTGAAAAGCTCGCCCTCCAGATGGACGCCATGAACAGGAGGGGCCGGAATGCCGGGGTGGTGTATTCCTACTGCGGCATCATGGAGTCCCAAACCGGCAGGCGGTACGACTGGCAGTCCCCGGACTGCGAGGGGGACATCTACGGCGACATCCTGGCGCGGCCCTTCATCGATTTCATCACCCCCATGATCCGGCGGGAGTGCCTCCACCTTATAGGACCGCTCGACCCTAATGTCCCCTCCTACCAGGAGTGGGACACCTTCATCCGCATCGCGCGGAACTATATCTTTGTCCGGGTGCCGCACACCCTCGCCTACTACCGCCTGCACAACGGGGCCACCATATCGAAGGACCGGCGCCTGCACACCCTCGGCTACCTGTACGTGGTGAAAAAACACGAGCACGAGATCCTGAGGCGCTGCGGCAGACCGGCCCTTGCCTATCACTACCTGGTGTGCGCAAAGAATTACTGCAGGCTGCGTGATCCGATCCCCATGGCCCGCTGCCTGGGCCGCTGCCTGCAACTTTCTCCAAGCACCTGCCTAAAATATAGTTTCATGTGGAGTATGCATTGTGCTTCAAGTCCTTTGCGCCGGCGCCTGCGAGATAAGCCTCAAACGGTGCATGAAGCGCCCGGTGAACATCCCCTCCCCCGGCGGTTCCACGATACGCCCGAAACGGGGTATAATGTACACAGCATGCACGCATTCCCCCGGCGCCCGGAAGGCACGCCGGAAACAGAGCAGGAAGCGCCCAGTGCGCATCACCCTCCCAGGGCCACTGTACAGACGCACACCGCCCCTGCTGCATGGTGGGTGCGGGGCCGCCATGGAGGGCCGCAGTGATGCGCAAGCGAATCTGCTTCCTCCAGCCCCAGCCCTGGTTCGCCATCACCCCCATGCTGATGAGCATGGCCTCGCTTCTCGACAAAGACGGATGGCAGGTGGATATCGTCTACCTGGATGACCGGTCCGGGGACATCGACACGGCCGGCCTGAGCGGGAATGTCTCCATACACAAGATACCGGGATATCACGGAGGAAATCCCGTGCGGCTCGCCCTTACCTTCCTCAGATTGCTCCCCCTCCTGTTGAGGATGGTCGCCGGCAAGGGGCACGAGTTTATCGTGGGCATCGACCCTCTGGGCCTGATCATCGCCACCTGCATCGGCCTGGCCTGCCGCATCCGGAGGGTCTATTGCTCCCTGGAGCTGTACTTCGGCCACGAGATGAAAAGGCTCGGCCTCCGGATCGGCAAGCGCCTGGAGCGGTGGTGCAGCAGGAGGGCGCGGTTCACCCTCACCCAGGACCAATGGAGGGCGGGGGCCCTTTCAAGGGAAAACGGGATCGACCCGGGCAGGATGCTCGTGCTGCCCAACACCACCACCGGCAGGGCAAGGCTCATGGAGAGTGACCTCCTGCACCGCAGGTTCGGCCTCGACCAGAACACCAGGATCATCCTGTATCCGTGCAGTCCCTTTGCCTTCGCCCAGATGGATGCATTGACCCGCATCGCGGACCTGCTCCCACCCGGGTATGTCATCGTGATCCACGTGGGGTGGTATCCCCCGCACCATATACGGGAACGGATGGGGTGGCGATCCAGCCGGAACGTGATCCATTCCTTCGATCCCTTCCCGTTCAACGAGCTTGAAAAGATGTATGCATCCGCTGCCGTCGGCGCGGCACTGTACATGAACACCGACAATCCCGGGGGAGGAAGGAACCAGGACCTCATCGGCTACTCCTCCGGCAAGTTCAACCTGTTTCTCAAGTGCGGCAAGCCGGTCATCACCACGAACCAGGAGACCTTCAGGTCGATATTCGCCGCATACCCCTGCGGCGTGGCCATCGACCGCATGGAGGAGTTTCCCGGCGCGGTGGAGACCATATCGCGCCGCATGGAGGCGTATCGCTCGGAGGCGGTGCGCTGTTACAACGAAAGGCTGTGCTTTGAACCTTACTTCAGACACATGCTCGAGCGATTTGCACAGGTATCCGGGGGGAACGGATCGGGCGCCGTGCCCGGGGACCGGGCAGCGGGATAATACCTCCGCTGCGGGCCTTGTGGCGTCCGCCCCCATGACGCCGGTGTTTTGCGGCGTCATCCACCACCTGCGCGGTGACGACGTGTACGCCTCCCGGGGAAACGGGATCTACATCAGCGAGGACCGGGGCGACACCTGGCGACACCTGGTGAGCATCCCCCTGCACCCTCTGCTCCGGCTGAAGTCCTGCACCCAGCTTACCCAGCGTCTCTTCCGGTGCGGGGTGCACCACATCGCCTGCTGTGCGGACCGGGTGCTGGTGGTGATCGCCTTTCACCGGATCTATCACTACGACCTTCGCCGCGACGCCCTGCATACCGCCGCGGACCTGGTGGGCTCCCGCCCCCTTTCCCTGTGCGCGGTGAACGACACCCTCCTCTTTTACGGGGAATACAGCGGCCGGCGGCGCGGGGGCCTTGGCCGCATCTTTATGAGCGACGACCGGGGAGTGACCTGGGAGCCGGTCTACCGGTTCACCGGGGTCCGCCACATCCACGGGGTGTACCACGACCCGTATACGGACGCGGTCTGGGTCACCACCGGCGACGCGGACGGGGAATCGGGGATCTGGGTGACCGATGACCGGTTCCGTTCGGTCCGAAGGGTCATCGGTGGCAGCCAGCAGGCCCGGGCGGTCCAATTGCTCTTCACCGAGCATCACGTCTACTTCGGCTCGGACGCCCCCCGGCAGAAAAACCACCTCTACCGCATCTCCCGCCGTGATCCCGTCCCGGAGATGCTCCGGGAGGTGGACGGCCCGGTGTTTTACGGGTGCAGGGCAGGGGGCGGCCTGTTTTTCTCCACCGTGGTGGAGCCGGGCAAGGAAGACAGGGAAGGGTCCGCCTGCGTGTGGGCGTCCGTGGACGGCGAGCGCTGGGAACGCCTGGCCCGCTTCCCCAAGGACCGGTGGCACATGAGGCTTTTCCAGTACGGCCAGGTGCTCTTCCCGAGTGGAGACAACACCACCGATCACCTCTTCCTCACCCCGTTTGCCACCGACCGCTCCATGACCGGTCTGCGGCTCGATCTCAAGGAGGTATTTCATCGTGGGATGCAGCGTCACGGCAATGCCTGAGGGGCTCCATATTCCCTCCTCCCCCCGGGGGATGGACAGGGAGGAGATCTCCCGGTACATCGCCAACATCGAGCAGGAGATCGGCCTGGGCCTGTTCACCCCGCAGGAGATCTCCCTCATCCGGGCGGCCCTGTACGGCCGGTTCCTGGACCTGCGGATGCGCCCCTTCTTCCTCTACCACTTCCTCCCCCTGTGGGAGCGGGCAATAGAGGTCATCTTCCGGGACAATCCCCATCCCCGTGTCATCGAGCTGGGGTGCGGCACCGGCACCTCCTCCCTGCTTTTTTCCCTGCTGGGCGCGGAGGTGATCGGCGTGGACCTGGATGCGGACCTGGTCGCGCTGTGTAACAAGCGCGCCGCGTTCTATCGGAATCAGGGCTGCGCCGTCAATGCCCGGTTTTACAGCGGCGACAGCCTCGCCTTCGACTTCGGTGCCCACGCCCCGGTCGACGCCGTGTTCTCCCTGTTTGCCTTCAACCTGATGAAGCCCTGCGACGAGTTGCTCGGCAAAATGGTCCCTGCATTGAAACCGTCCGGAAAAATCGTCATAATCGATGGGAATGCAGGCAACCTCTACGCCCGCCTGGTCCCCTCCCGGAGACGGCCGGGGGTGCTCACCCCGTTCAGGATGCAGGAGGCGCTGGAGGCGCTGGGGTGCGCGGTGCTGCACATGGAGACCCATTGCTGCCTGCCCCCCTTTCTGGTCAACCATTCCATCGCAGGGAGGATCGCCGTGGGAATCGAGCAGCGTATCAAGGACATGAATATTTACCGACATCTCGGTGTTTCGTACACCGTGGTGGGGGAGCGGGTGCAATGACCGGGGGGGTGATCCTGCACGTGGTGGGCGCCCGGCCCAACTTCATGAAGGTGGCGCCCGTGGTGCGGGCGCTGCAGTCCCGTGCCGGCATCAGCCAGGTGATCGTGCATACCGGCCAGCATTACGACGCGAACATGTCGGAGGTGTTCTTCCGCCAGTTGGACATCCCCAAGCCGGACATCAACCTGGAGGTGGGCTCGGGCTCCCACGCCCTGCAGACCGCCCAGATCATGAGCCGGTTCGAGCCGGTGGTGCTGGGGCAGAAGCCCGGACTGGTGCTCGTGTACGGCGACGTGAACTCCACCGTGGCTACGGCCCTGGTGTGCTCCAAGCTCCTGATCCCGGTGGGGCACGTGGAGGCGGGGCTGCGCTCCTTCGACCGCACCATGCCCGAGGAGATCAACCGCCTGCTCACCGACCAGGTGGCGGACCTCCTGTTCACCCCGTCCGCGGACGGGGACGAGAACCTGGCCCGGGAGGGGGTGTCCCCGGACAAGGTCCACCTGGTGGGAAACGTGATGATCGACACCCTGGTGCACCTTCTGCCCAAGGCGGATGACTCCTTCCTGGAGGGGTTGTATGGGAACGACTCGGGAACACCCCGCAGATCGGAGGGCACAAAGGGCGAACATGCACAAAATCGGGGATATATGCTGGTGACCCTCCATCGTCCGTCCAATGTCGATGACCCTGAAATGCTCGGGGAGATCATATTTACGCTCAAATCGATCAGCAGGGAACTCGATGTCATATTTCCCATCCATCCGCGCACCCGGGCGCGGCTCAGGGCCTTGAAAATCCCGGTGGAGGACCCGCGCCTCAAGCTTACGGAGCCGGTGGGATATCTGCAATTCATCGCGTTGCAGCAAAAGGCCGCCGTTATCGTGACGGATTCGGGAGGGATACAGGAAGAGGCCACCTATCTGGGAATACCCTGCCTTACCCTGCGTGAGAATACGGAACGGCCCATCACCATCACCGCCGGCACCAACATCCTCGTGGGAAGGGATATGGGAAGGCTCAGGAAAGAGGTGGACCGGATCCTCTCGGGTGAGGTGAAAAAGGGGGGTATCCCTCCCCTGTGGGATGGGAAGGCGAGCGAGCGCATTGCAGCGATCGTAGATGACCGGCTATCCAAATCCTGAAATGGTATCCGGCAACAAAGCCATAAGGCCTTTAATTGTCGAGGAAGTTGATAAGACAATTCCAATATTTTTTATTCTTTTTATGAAAAGCTCGTCAAATAATATTTGCATTAAAACACGTCTTGCCGTCTTGTAAATTAAAAAATGGGTTTGTCAGGATAGACCGGATAAATAAATGTCTTTTTACAATTTATAAATAGCATGTTCCTTATAGGGAAACGGAAGGGATATTGTCTGGATGAGATTTTTCGTCAACTCAGGTATCTTGAATGTTCCCATAGGGCATAAGAACCAGCGGCAATTCGTATTTTCAATCATGCGCGTATACTGGTCAGGAGAATAATCATCACGTACGAATAGAACGAGACGGGGCATTAAGGCATGCCCCGTCAGCAAATACTTGTCGCCTTCCAGTACCATGACACTGTCCGATAAAGGAATCACCTCACGCGCCGTCTTTTGTATTTCCCTCGCCACCAAACCCTCTGCTTCACCGCTCTTCTTTAATTGAACAGCCTGCAGGAAAAACACGATCGCTACGGCAATCAAGGCGATCATGCCGATAATCCGTGTAACCCGCTTCCGCCTCAAAAAATCATACCGGTGAACAAGGCTGAACAAGGCAACCAGGATAGCCGGCCAGGCCATCAATTGATAGCGGAACTGGTTTTGAAAAACGACGATCGAGGCGAGAAATATGGCTGTAAAAATCGCCGCCGCCATGGTGGCCTTTTCCGTCACCCTTTTTCGCACAGCGAGAATCACTGCAATCAACAACGACACATTGAAAGGGAAATAGAATAGAATGAAATCCTTAACACCCCTGCCGGTAATCTGTATTTTGAGTGAATGAATTACCTTGGTCAGAAAATCGGTTGCTGAAAAGGTGATTTTTTCCAAAACAAAAAAGGGGTCCATATTGCCTGGATATCTTTTGGTGCCCGACATGAGGATATCCGTAAGAGACCTGTCGACATTGGGCACCAGAAACACCTTGGATGAGATGATGAAAAGTCCTATGCACACACACATCGCCGCGGCGATCAGCACGTTTTCAGCATTACGTTGATCGGCATGTGCCAGAAAGGCCAGGGGAACAATCGGGCAGAGGAGGATAAAGCTTTTTCTGGACAGCAACAACAAACACGCGGTTATGGTTAATAGCGCAAACCACTTACAGGAAGGTTTTTGGGTGACATAGATATACACGGCGATACCTACTCCCAAGGCTATAACAGGTTCGGACAGGGGTTGAGCGGTGTTCCAGAATGTGACCGGCAGAAGAAGGTAGGATAATCCGGCATACACACCCATATCGATATCCGCAGTGGATCGTTTTACGGCAAGACAGATCAATAGGGCGGTCAAAAGACTGCACAATACATTGGTGATGATCCATCCCTTATAGGGGTCCGTGAGCAACGCCGCCGGCAAAACGGCATACACAGGCAGGATATTGTGCACGAATGGTCTGGGAAGAGGCACGGGTTTTTTATACACGGAAACCGGATATACATTGTTGGAAACCGGCCCGTTTCCCTCCACGAGGGAGGCAACGTGGTCCACATACCAGTATTGATCGGAGCCTCTGACGCCCCCGGAGGCCCCATAGACGGTGAAAAATATGAATAACAGAACCCAGATTACTCCAACCGCTGCCACACAACGTGCAGGCATATCACATTTGGAGATGGTGTTCACGTGGTCCTCTTGAACCATATTTATTCAATACCCTTTGGGTCCTATCGATTCGCGCATCACAGGAATATTCTTCCCGTACCTGACAGTTCACCATTGATTTGATTAAAAACGTGGGTCTTTCTTTTACCTCGACAAAGATGATGGCGATGTATTCGCCTATGAGACCTATGCCGAACATGGTCACCCCCAGTATCGCCAGAAGCAAGAGGATGATGGTTGCCACACCGGGGGGCCAGGCACCCGGGACCATGATGCGCCATACCATGTAGAAAAGAAACAGGGGCACGATGGCAAGACACACCCCGACACCCGCATAGAAAAAAAGGCGTAACGGCATAAAAGAAAAGGAAAAAAGACCTTGAAATGCAAGGAGAAACTGGTCAGCAATCGAAAATTTGGAGGCACCCCTCAATCTGGCACCTCGATCGTACTCGATTCCGGTGGCGTTGAAGCCAACCCATGCGCGAAGACCTCTGTGAAAGCGGTCCCTTTCCGGAAGCGAACGCAGGGCGTTCAACACGGGACGGCTGATCAGGGCGAAGTCTCCGGCGTCAAGAGGCACGTCCACGCTCGATATTGCCCGCATGATCCTGTAAAACAGCCTATATGCGGCCCGCTGTACAAACCCCTCCTGGCGTTTTCGCCGGATGCCGTAGACGATATCGTAGTGTTCGGTGATCGCCTTTTCATACATGCGCCCGATCATCTCCGGCGGGTCCTGTAAGTCCGCGTCGATGCTCACGAGATATTTCCCCTGGGCATACGCCATACCGGCTGCAATCCCACCCTGATACGTAAAATTTCGGGTCAATTGGATAATCTTCACCCTCGGGTCTTTCTCCGCAAGATCCTTCATCATCTCGAACGAGTCGTCGCGGGATCCGTTCTCCACCCAGATAAGTTCATAGTGAACCCCCAGGTCTTCCAATACCCTTGTCAATTCACTGTACAAACGAGGGATGTTATCCGACTCATCGTAACACGGAGTGATGACACTCAAAACCACCTCGCTCATATTCGAGACTCCTCGTGTGTCTTCATCCAGTCCACGGTTTTTCGAATCCCCTCTTCAAACGAGGTCTTGAGACAATCCCGCAGATACGGCTCCATTGTGCAAGGGTCCGCCACCAATCTATATGCCTCGTTTGGGCGATAGGGTATCGCACCCGTCAGTATCGGTATGTCACGCCCTGAAACCGAGAGAATTATGCGTGCCGCATCCGACAAGGAAAGCCCCCTCCCGGTCCCCAGATTGAATGCCCGGTGTTCCCCGGCCGGGATCTGTGCGGTTTCGATAAATGCATGGACCACATCGTCCACATAACAAAAATCCCTGATTTGTTCGCCCTTTGTCATTTTGAATTCTTCACCTTGCAGGGCCGCGCGGATCAGACTCGATACGAATCGACTGTCGGGTTCCCCGGGTCCGTAGGGGGAGAAAATCCGAAGCACGCATGTTTCGATTCCCGCTTCGTCCCCGGCATGGGGCACCAACAGGGAAGCGGCAGCCTTGGTGACCCCGTATACATTGATGGGTGACACGGCGGTATCGATGCCGAGATTCTCGCGATGGCCCCAGGGTTGCCGATACCCGTATTCGAATACGGACCCGGCACACACCACCTTTTTAACTCCCCTGTTTCCCGCGGCGTGAATGAGATAATATGCTGCCAGCAGGTTGGTTTTTACCAGATCGTCGATGGTGTCGCCATGCCGCCGGATCACACCCCGCGCGGCAAAATGAAGAACATAGTCCACGTCTTCCACGAGGGATTCCAATTTTTTTCCATGCGAGATATCGCAGGGCACGTATTCGATGTAATCTCTTACATCACACAATCTCCGAGGCCTGGCAGGAAGATCGGTCGCCCGTACCCGGTAACCGTCCGCCACCAGAAGGCGCACGGAACGTGCGCCTATAAACCCATCGGCACCCGTAACCAGGAAAGAGCCTCTTGATCGTGCAGCATTGATCATTATCATTATTTCCCGATGGTTTTCAGACCCTTCAATGATAAAAACCTGGATCGGTCAACTCGGCATAACAAACACCATGATGTTTCCGGTATTGATACACGTATTATCGCCCCGTGAAATAATGTTCGAACACGGAAATCATGTAATCGATACGAGATTGATCGATACCTGGATAGCAACCGACAAAAAAGGTCTGCTCCATGATGGTATCCGTGTTTCTTAATGTGCCTGCCACCCGGTATTCCACACCGGAGAACGCGGGTTGTCGAATCAGATTGCCACAGAAAAGATTTCGGGTTTCAATACCGTGTCCCTCCAAAAATTCTGTCAGGTCGTTTCTGGAAAATCCCGCATTGTCCCTGATCGTAATGACAAAACCGAAATAACAAGGCTCTGATTTTTCCGGTGTTTCAGGCAGAACCAGCCTGTCCGAAAAGGGCTGAAGCCTTTTTCTGATGGCGGACCAGTTGTTCCGCCGCAATGTGATGAATCCCTCCAGTTTTTCGATCTGGGCGCATCCGATTGCAGCCTGCATGTCCGTCACCTTCAGATTGTAGCCCAGATGGGTATATACATATTTATGATCATAGCCGTAGGGGAGGGTTCCGAATTGCTGTGTGAAACGCCTTCCGCAGGTATTGTTCCTCCCTCCGGTGCAATAACAGTCGCGCCCCCAGTCGCGAAACGACCTGGCGATTTTTGCCAGTTCCTCATTGCCGGTCAACACCGCTCCTCCCTCTCCCATGGTGATCTGGTGGGCAGGATAGAATGAGAGGGTGGAAAGATCCCCGAATGTTCCCACATATCGACCATTGAATCGTGACCCCAATGCGTCGCAACAATCCTCGATCAGCCATAGATTGTGCCGATCGCAAAGCTCCCTCAACGCGGCCGCATCGAACGGTATTCCCATGGTATGGGCCATCATGATCGCCTTGGTTTTCGGACCGATCGCCCTTTCGACGATTTCCGGCGTCGGCACATAGGTCCCAAGTTCGACATCCACGAAAACCGGGACCGCCCGATTTTGAACGATCGGGTTGACCGTGGTAGGAAATCCCGCCGCCGCCGTAATGACTTCGTCACCCGGCCTTATCATCCGGTCCTTCAATTTCGGCGAAGTCAAGGCGCTGAGCGCAACCAGGTTGGCGGAAGATCCGGAGTTGACAAGAAGCACCGAGTCGATGCCCAGGAAGCTTGACAGGGCCGCAATGAAATTTTCCGCATAGCGGCCTTCAGTGAGCCAGAAATCGAGTGATGCATCGACCAGATTGATCAATTCCCGTTCATCGAACACCCTCCCCGCGTAATGCACCCGATCCCCGGGATTGAAATCATTTTTCCGCCCGAATGCATGGAGATAATACTCGGCCACGGCATCGAGCACCCTGGTTCTCAACTCCTTTTCCGAAACCGGTTGTTCCGCCATTCAATTCTCCGCAATCGATCGGGTGAACTCGGCTATTTGATTGAAACAAACCCTTTTTATGTCATCACCGTTTTGATACGCCACGGTCCATTCCACAATGGCGTCAAGGGTCTTCTCCAGATCCCAAACCGGTTTCCACCCGAGCCGCAAGCGGGCCAATGAGGAATCCAGCTTCAGGCAGCCTGATTCATGAGGGTGAACCCCCTTGTCAAACATATATCCATCCGCTACCTGCAGCTTTTCAAAGAGCTTTTGTACGACCCACCCGGCCGGTTTCTCATCGCATGAATCCGGGCCGAAGTTCCAGGCCATGGCATAATCCGATCCGTCCCGATAGAGCCTTTCGGCCAGCATCAGGTAACCGTACAATGGACTCAATACGAACTGCCATGGCCTGATCGCCTCCGGGCTTCGTATGGAAACGGTTTCCTTCTTCAGGAACGCCCGGATGCAGTCCGGGATCAACCGGTCCGCCGCCCAGTCGCCGCCCCCTATGACGTTGCCCGCTCGGGCGGAGGCGACACCGGCCCTGTGTTGAAAGTGGTCGCCATGGTTGAAAAAGGATCTCCGATAGGCGGCGGTTACAATCTCGGAACAGGCCTTGCTGCTCGAATAGGGATCATATCCCCCCAGCGATTCGGTCTCGCGATACCCCCACGGCCATTCCTTGTTTTCATAGCATTTGTCCGAAGTCACATTTACCACGGCCCTGACACCCTCGCATGTGCGTACGGCCTCCAGCAGGTTGATCGTACCCATCACGTTCGTGGCATATGTGGCAACCGGATCCTTATAGGAATCACGTACCAGTGCCTGGGCCGCCATATGGATGATCACTTCGGAACCCGAATCCTTTACCACACAGGCAAGTTTTTCGGCATCCAGGACATCGGCAATGTGGGAATCGACCATATCCTTCACGCCGGTCAAATCAAACAGACTTGGACACGTGGGAGGTTCAAGTGCGTACCCGGTCACCTTCGCCCCCAGACAATGAAGGCACAAGCAGAGCCAGGCCCCCTTAAAGCCGGTGTGTCCTGTAACAAGGACCTTTCTGTTTTCCCAGAATTTTCCGGAAATCATGATGGGCGCCTGCGGATTACCAGACTTTCCATAGCGGGGCTTCCGAGCGCCAGTATTCTTCCAGCTTGTTTTTATCCCTCAGTGTATCCATCGCATACCAAAACCCTCTATGCTTGTAAGTGCACAACTGGCCTTCCGCTGACAGCTTCTCCAGAGGTTCTCTTTCCCAGATGGTGTGGTCACCTTCTATATAATCGATGACCTTTGGCGAGAGCACAAAAAAACCGCCGTTGATCCATCCTCCATCCCCTTTTGGTTTTTCCTGAAATCTGTTTATCATATCCCCCTTGATTTCAAGAGAACCGAACCGCCCCGGTGGCTGAACAGCCGTCAGCGTTGCCAGTTTTCCCTTTTGCTTGTGAAACATAATCAAATCCGAGAGATTGATGTCGCTTACGCCGTCACCATAGGTGAAACAAAAAATATCATCGTTCAAAAATGATTTGACCCTCTTTAAACGCCCCCCCGTCATTGTTGCCTCACCGGTATCAATCAGCGTGACCTTCCAGGGGTCGCAGTGGTTATTGTGCACCGACATCCTATGGTTGCGGATATCGAGGGTGACATCAGACATGTGAAGGAAATAATTGGCGAAATATTCTTTGATCACGTATCCTTTATAACCGAGGCAAATAATGAATTCGTTGATCCCGTAAGCCGAGTAAATCTTCATTATATGCCATAGGATTGGCTTTCCACCGATTTCAATCATTGGCTTGGGCCTGAGATGGGATTCTTCACTGATTCTCGTACCCTGCCCGCCTGCCACTATTACACATTGCATTTGCCTCACCTAACCCTGACAACCCGGAACAAAACAGGTTTCAACACCACGTAATGGTCTTGATCCCAAAATCAGCGATCGACTTGAATCACAAAGGGAAGGCCGTTGTGTATTGCATGCACTCTTCCTATTAACTTTATTCGTCACTCTCCGGCATTTTTATCAACGCATGGGTTTCGGGATGTTATCCTCCTTTCATACGGGAGTTCATCGGGTCTTACGGCATACACCCGATCAGGCGGAGGAATTCACTTGCCTTTCGCGTGAATGTGGCGGGCATCGCCGCTACCCTTCGCTGCGGATCGGCATGCCGGCGCGCCGTGATATCCGGATACGGCATGAATGTCCCATGCCGTCAAAGGGAGCGGAATTGCTGGCAATCGAATCACCGATAGTATAAGTAGGCCCGCATGACTTTCGGGGTTCATAAAAGGTAACCGGGAAGGGTGTCATAATGCTCCGCTTCGTTTCGGGTGACGGAGTTTTTGTCGGCGCATCACCCTTTCTGTGAGCAATTATGCCAGATTGCATGAAACCCGGTTTCATGCCGGACGGGGTAATCGGGAGTATATACACAGATGATTTAATCCGTCGGATCTCCTGACGTGAATCCGTCGTGGTTCGTGAGGGAATGCAGTGGTTGACGTGACGGCAGCATGGAGTCTGCTTCGAATCTTCGGTCCCAAATGGGTGCTGTTCCGAACGATCCATGCCTGCAAGACGCGGCTTGGCGTGTTCAGGCGTGCACTCCCCGTTTCGGACTGGGAATCATTGCCGCTCGGGCGATTCCTGAAAGACCCCGCATCGGACGACCCCGCAACCTGCCTGCGATTCCACACCGCACACCATCCACCTTTTTTATTCGATCCGGTCGACCGGTCGCGGTTTGCTCCATATTTCAGGGAGTGGAACGGCAGTGACTCGACCCCGGCATCCGACTCGGAACGAATCCGGACGGGCGAGTTCCGCTATTTTCAGCACACGTGGACACGGGCCGGATTCCCCCCCGACTGGCATCTGAATCCGTTCACCCGGCAATGCGCCCCCCGCGACCGCCACTGGAGCGACATCGGCGATTTCGACCATGGGGATATTAAGGCGATCTGGGAACTGAACCGTTTCGGCTTCGTGTACCCGCTGGTGCGCGCATACTGGCGCACGGGTGACGAAGGGTACGCCGAAATTTTCTGGCGGCTTGTGGAAAGCTGGATGGCCGGGAACCCTCCCCAAAAAGGGGCCAACTGGAAATGCGGCCAGGAGATAAGCATCCGGGTCATGGCCTGGTGCTTCGGTCTCTATGGTTTCCTGGAGAGCGGCGCGACCACACCCGACCGGGTGAGCGTGCTTGCCCGGATGATCGCATGTTCCGGTGAGCGGATCGCCGCACATATCGACTATGCATTGAGCCAGCGGAACAACCACGCCGTAAGCGAGGCGGCAGGGCTGTGGACGATCGGTGTCCTGTTTCCCGAGTTTCGCCTCTCCGAGAAGTGGGAGCGCATGGGCCGCGAAATCCTCGAGTCGCAGGGTATGCGCCTCATATACGATGACGGCGCCTTTGCCCAGCACTCCACCGTATACCAGTGCCTGGCGATGCAAGCATATCTATGGGTGCTGCGCCTGGGCCACATCCATGGCAGACCCTTCAGCGATGCATTGAAGGGGAGGCTTGCCAAGGCCGCCTCGTTCCTTTATCAGCTTCAGGATAAAGAAAGCGGCCGTACCCCCTATTACGGGCAGAACGACGGCTCGAACATCCTCCCCCTGAGCAACTGCGACCCCCTCGACTTCAGACCCATTGTCCAGGCCGTCCACTACATGATCAAGAAAACCCGCTGCTATCCGGCAGGTCCATGGGACGAGGCACTGGTGTGGCTCTTCGGAAAGGACGCCCTCGAATCCCCGGTGGAATCCCCCGAGCGATCCGATCTCAGGGCGGATACCGGGGGGTATTACACCCTCCGCTCAAACGAGGGGTTCCTGTTTACCCGCTGCGCCTCCTTCCGCCACCGTCCCGCCCAGGCGGACCTGCTCCACGCGGATGTGTGGTGGAGGGGGCTGAACATCGCGCTCGACCCCGGCACGTACTCCTACAATGCACCCGCTCCCTGGGACAATCCCCTGGCACGCACCGCCTTCCACAACACCGTGTCCGTGGACGATCTGGACCAGATGGACCGGGAGGGGAGGTTCCTCTGGCTTCCCTGGGCATCCGGCAGGGTGCTCGCACATCAGGCATCCCCGGTTACGTGCCTTGCGTACTGGGAGGGGGGGCACGACGGCTATGCCCGCCTGAGGCCGCCGGTCAACCACCGGCGTGGCGTGGTGCGGCTTCCCGCGGACCACTGGCTGGTGGCGGACAGCCTGGAGAGTACCGGTACGCACCGCTTTCGCCTGCACTGGCTCATCCAGGACACCCCCCATGAATGGGAGCGGGCGGCCGGATCGCTGCGCCTGCGGACCCCCGCGGGGGACTACTGCGTGAGGATGGGTACGTTCCCCGCCGGGGGCGCATGCTCCCTGGTGAGGGCCGACCGGGACGGGCCCCGCGGATGGTATGCCCCCTACTACTTCACCAGGGAGCCTGCCCTGTCCATCGATTGCACTGCATCCGGGGACCGGGTGCTGTTCGTGACCCTCCTGGGGCCGGGCGACTGTTCGTGCAGGTTCGAACAGGGCGCGGTGTCCGTGCAGGGGACCATGTGGGCCGCCCGGGTCCTTGTCCGGATCGGGCAGGCAGGGCCCATTGTGCAGCGCATCCTGCTCACCGGCAGGGTCAACGAGGTCATGGAGATTGCATCATGAGGGTCCTGCTCATACACCAGGCCTTTGCCTGCCTTCAGGAGGCGGGGGGCACCCGCCACTTCGAGTTTGCACGGCACCTGGCGGAAAAGGGGCATGAGGTGGTCATCGTGGCCGGCACGGTCAGCTACCTCACCGGCAGGCGCATGGGCACCGGCAGAGACCCGAATACCGGCGGCGGCGTCCGGGGGATGCGGGTGGTGCGCGCCTTGTCACTCCCCTGCCTGCGCCGGGGGTACGTATGGCGGGTGTTTGCCTTTGCGTGCTTCATGATCACCTCCCTCATCGCCGGGCTCAGGCAGGGTCACGTGGACCTGGTCATGGGCACCACCCCGCCCATATTCCAGGCGGGCACGGCCTGGGTTGCCTCCCTGTGCCACCGCTCCCCCTTCCTCCTGGAGGTGCGGGACCTGTGGCCGGACTTCGCCGTGGATATCGGCATCCTGAAAAATCCCTTGCTCATCAAGGCCGCCCGCTGGTTCGAGCGTTTTCTCTACAACCGCGCCACCCACATCATGGTGAACTCCCCGGCGTACAAGGGGCATATTGTAAAAAAGGGCGTTCCCGCAACAAAGATCACCCTCATCGCCAACGGCGCGGACACCTCCATGTTCGAACCGCACGCCGACGGAAGGGGCATACGGGAGCACCTGGGGCTCAAGGGGAGGTTCGTGGTCACCTATGCCGGTGCCCTGGGCATGGCCAACGACATCGACACCATCCTCCGGGCCGCCGGCCGCCTCCTGGAGGAGCCGGACATCCGCTTCCTCATCGTGGGGGACGGCAGGGATCGCGATCGCCTGGAAGGCGAGGCCGCGCGCAGGGGGCTTTGCAACGTCACCTTTGCCGGGTTCTATCCCAAGGAGGCCATGGGGGAGGTGCTCGCCGCCTCGGACGCCTGCGTGGCCACCCTCAGGGACATCCCCATGTTCAGGACCACCTACCCGAACAAGGTGTTCGACTATATGGCAGCGGCGCGGCCGGTGATCCTCTGCATCGACGGGGTGATCAGGAGCCTGATGGAGGAGGCGCGGGCGGGGATATGCGTGCACCCCGGGGATGACGCGGGCCTTGCCTCGGCCATCCGCAGAATCGCCCGTGACCCGGAGCGGGCCGCTGCCATGGGAAGGGCAGGGAGGAGATTTGTCGAGAAACATTTCAACAGAAAAAAACAGGCAGGGGAATTCGCACACCTTGCAGAGGGGCTGGCCCATGGAACGGCTGTTTGACCTGGTGCTGGTCATCCCGGCCATGCTGATCGGCCTTCCCCTCATGGGGATCATCGCGGTGCTGGTGCGCCTCAGCCTGGGCCCCCCCATCCTGTTTCGCCAGGAGCGGCCCGGCCTGCTCGGCAGGCCCTTCACCCTCTACAAGTTCCGCACCATGCGGGATGCGCGGGACCCCCGGGGGGAACCCCTGCCCGACCGGGAGCGTCTCACCGGCCTGGGCAGGTTCCTGCGCGCCACCAGCCTCGACGAGCTGCCCGAGCTGTTCAACGTGCTTGCCGGCGACATGCGCCTGGTGGGTCCTCGGCCCCTGCTCACCGAATACCTCGACCGGTACACCCCGGAGCAGATGCGGCGGCATCAGGTGAGGCCCGGCATCACCGGGTGGGCCCAGGTGAACGGCAGGAACGCCCTCACCTGGGAGGAGAAGTTCGACCTGGATGTGTGGTATGTGGACCACCGCTCCCTGCGGCTTGATATGCGCATCATCCTCATGACCGTCCGGAAGATCATCACCCGGGAGGGCATCAGCCATCCCGGGCACGCCACCATGGAGCGGTTTCTGGGCTAAGGCGCCCGCCCCACCGTATCAGTCCCTGTCCGATCTCTGTTCAAATCCCGCATTCCTGCAAGGTTTCAACCGCTCCCCGGTTCGTTCGATCGGCCCGAGAGAGCCGATAAAAAGGTATAAACCGGTTTATTACCATCCAATTGCGGGGATTTTCATGAGACGGGACTGCCATGAATAGCGAGGGCCTCAAGCGGATCTACCTCTCCCCTCCCCACCTCTCCGGGAGGGAGAAGCGGTTTGTCATGGACGCCCTGCGCACCAACTGGGTCGCCCCCCTGGGGCCGAACGTGGATGCCTTCGAGCAGGAGTTCCGGGAGGCTGTGGGCTGCGGCCATGCCCTGGCCGTGGTGTCCGGCACCGCCGCCCTTCACCTGGCCCTGCGGGTGATCGGGGTGAAGCCTGGGG
>JBLIRP010000130.1:0-7685 GCA_049472355.1 bacterium
TGCAGGATGCGGTACATGACCGGGTCCCGCATGGTCAGGTTGGGGGAGGCCATGTCGATCTTCGCCCTGAGCACCCGTGATCCGTCAGGGAATTCCCCTTCCCGCATCCGTCGAAAAAGGTCCAGGTTCTCCTTGACCGACCGGTTGCGATAGGGGCTCTCCTTGCCCGGTTCGGTCAGGGTGCCGCGGTATTCCCTGATCCTGTCCTGGCTCAGGTCGCACACGTATGCCTTGCCGGCCTCGATGAGCTGCACCGCGTATTCGTAGAGCCGGCCGAAATAGTCCGAGGCGTAGTAGAGGCGATCCTCCCAGTCGAAGCCCAGCCACCGCACGTCCTCCATGATCGACTCCACATACTCCACCTCCTCCTTGCTGGGGTTGGTGTCGTCGAACCGGAGGTTGCACGGCCCGTTGAATTCGGCGGCGATCCCGAAATTGAGGCAGATGGATTTGGCGTGCCCGATGTGGAGGAAGCCGTTCGGCTCCGGAGGAAACCGGGTGTGGACCCTGCCGTTGTTCTTGTTGTTCTTGATGTCCTCGACGATAATGGCCCGGATGAAATCCAGGGTGGCAGCGGAATCGACCGTGGTCATGGCCGCGCCCCCCTTCTTTCGTTGGCATGAATGATCGTATTTCCGGCAGCATGCGGGTTTATCATTGTTCACCTCGACGTTGGAAGTCGCGTGGTTATCGAATAAACGAAGACATATTATACCACATCGGGACGCGGAAGGTTAAACAGGAGGGTGTACTGCCAGCAATTCTCATTTTAAACCTTACGCCCGGGGCGCGGGCAGACATATGCCCGCTGCAATGCAATGTCAGAATTGGAATTGCCGATGTTCTAAAAAAGGAATGTCCGGGTTGACGGCAGCAGGATCGCCCCTGCTGCCCTTTGTGCAAAAAAGCGCGGAGGCCGTGTACGAACGGCCTCCGTTGTGCTATACGAGGTTATCCGGCCAATACTTGTCGATCTCATCCTTAATGGAGGAAAGGATGGTCTCCGCGCTGTCAAGGCCCCTGGTGAACCACCGCTGGCAATCACTCCCGCTTATCTCATCGGTCTCGAAATCAGGGGCAAAACGGATGCTCCCAAATTCACTCAGCTCCGAGGAACCTTCACCAAAGATCATACGCAAGGCCTCTCTTGTGTTCTCGTGCCATTCCATAAAATCCGTTCCGCTTGATTCAGAACAACGCACGATCGCGATCCCCTCTATGACTCTGCTCAGAATGTTCAAGGCCTTTTGCTTTTCCATGGTGTATCCTCCCCATGATAAATGACAAACGCCTTCTAATTAACCATCGGTTTTTGCACATAAGCCGATCGGCGGGCAGGGAACGTCAGTATTTACGCATCCTGCTTGGGGGAAGTGGCCGGGCACCTCTTTTTTCCGGCCCGGCACAGGCTGCACCTGCGATCGCTGCACCTCTGGCACGAATGGCAGTCAGGGCAGTCATGCTTTTTTGTGCCCTGTTGTGGTTCGGGTATATAGAGCCTTCCCTTCAGGCCGGGGATTCGTTTGAACGGCACCCTATGCTTCCTCCGGCCTGTTCACACCGATGCCTGGTGCCGCCATGGTGAGGGTCGGGCACCGGTTCGCCGTGGTTGCGGTCAGGGTGTGGGAAGTGCAGCCAGCCAATTGGGCACCGCGTAATCGAAGAGCCCCATGAGACTGAGGTACCTGAGGATCATGGGATCGATGCTCGGATTATTCTGCGATGAGAGCAGATAGGGGGCAAGCACCGCGCCGGAGAAGAAATGCACCCCACCGGCAAGATAGTAGCTCAGGGGGTCCGGATTAAAGAGGAATCTCTCCCGGGGCAGGTTTATCCACATGGCGGGACTGTCGACAAGCGCCGCCACATTGGGAAAATCACGGAGGGTATCCGCGACGTTATAGATGTTCCAGAAGGGATATATGGAGGTATTGTTGAACCATCCTATGGGCGGATAGAACATGTAGTAGCTTTTGGACGACCATGCATTGGCGGGGAGCGGGTAGTCCCCAGGTATCGTATACCAGGGATATCCCCAGCATCCGCTCACCATGACCGACCCCGGAAGGCTGGCTGCCTGGATATATTCAAGGAGCGGGTCCGAGAGGACATTCGGCGTATAGGCCGGCCATCCCATCTGTGCCAGACAGTTCGTGCGATGGGCGGCTGACGCAGATATAATAACACCGCATACAAAGAGAATTACTATGCACCATGTTTGTTTTTTCATACTCACAACCCCCTTCCTTCCTGTTTCCTATTGCCATACATTCGACTGGTGCACCTCTTCCCATGGCTCATGTAATGATTTTTTACAATTTACTACTATAATTTTAAATTATAGGGGGGAAAAAATAAAGGAATACCGGGGGGATATAGTGAAACGCACATGAGCCGGATGAAACTGCGAATGTCGAATGTAGAATGTAGAAGTGAATGTAGAAGTGAATGTAGAAGTGAAACGCCCATGAGTCTTCGGCTCACAAAGAGGCATGAAAATGCCCAAAGGGAATTTTCAGATGAAATATGTTGATTTATCTATTCAATGCCTAAGGGTTTCATGCCCCGGGGCGTGCCCTGCCGCAACGGCGCCCCTTTCCTTGAAAACGATAACGGCCATGGCGCCCATTGCGCCGATGAGATCGGCAACAAGGTCAAGTGACGTGTTTATATAGCCACCCACGCCGGTTTGCGGCATCACCACCGTTGCCGTGAATTCGATGATCTCGTTGAGCGCCCCCACGCCAAGCCCCGCCATCACCACTATGATGGATAAACTGATCCATTTATTATGATCACCCTTTAGGAGGGGTTTGAGAAGATAATACATCGCAAGGGTGGCCACGCCGAATCCGATGATATGCACAAACTGATCATACTTGAAGATATAATAGGGCTCTCCGACGAGTGGTATAAGTATCAGCTCATAGAGGCGCCTTCCTCCCACGTACAGCGATCCCCCGGACATGTGCAGGAGCGCCCAGATGGTGAGGCCCCAGAGGACGATCGATGGATAATTGATACTATGATTGGTAGATACGATAAGGATAAGAAAAAAGATGATAACGCCGACGTATATCAGGAATTCGTAGTTTTGCCGTGATACAAAAAAGATGGTAAAAAGGAGTATCGCACAGATATTCACGATCAATATCGGCCATTGCCCCTTTTTGATGAGCATTGTGTTACCTCGTCTTCCCGAACAAAAGGCATAATCTGCCTTGTGGACGCAACTGAAAAAAGCTAAGCAATTCACGACAAGGTCCACAAGGTCAGCGTTTATGATCTTGTTGGCCAATGTATTACAATTCATCACCAGGAATCGGTTTACGCTTTGGGACTTTATCTAATATTTTTTTGAAATCGGATTTTTCGGTTCCTTCAGCCCTATTTTTCAAATAATCTTCTGTCATAATCGCAGAAATTTTTTCAGATACCGCAGACGAAATAAATTGATTTATAGATATGCCTTCTTTTTTTGATATCTCTTTGATATGTTTATGAATTGAATCTGGTAATCTTAAGCTAAGTGCACTCATTTTATCTCCTTTAACAATTGCATAGGCGTTATTGTTCTTATCCCTGATGTATCAATGCCTTTGAAGTCCCTAATAGTATGGGTAACAATTATGTTTGTTTGCGATGCAATAGCTACCTCGAGTATATGATCATCTTTCGGATCCTGCAAAACGGGCCTCCATAAAAAATATATTTTTTGATGAACGCTAAGCCTACACAGGTTGTTAAGAATCGCTTCTATTTGTCGTTCAGATAATCCGGGTTCTGAATCCTTTCGATATACAACATCTTCATATTCAAACAATAAAGTGGTTGATAAGATAATCTGAATTTGACCTCGCTCAATAGCTCTTAAAATTTGAAAAGAAGCCCCTTCAGAGGAATACAGCCCAGCATAGAGTACATCTGTATCGAGAATTACCCTTATTTTATCCACCTTGAAATGATACTGTATACGGTATTATGATATCAAGTTTTTTCGGCCGTGCAATAAGTGGAAAGCTGTTCGCCATGTCTGTTTCCATATATCTCGATATTAACACCCATGATCTACCGATCACGACGAAGGATGAAAATAAATAAAACAAAGGGTTGCTTCATAGTAAACACTCATGCCCTTTCAGGGCGCCACGAAGCATGAAAATAAACAATAGGTTTATTTTCGAGACAAACCCTCATGCCGCTTTAGCGGCGCCACGAAGGATGAAAATATTATTTTCAACTAGGATATGTGATATTTTCGGAGCAAACGCTCATGCCCTTTCAGGGCGCCACGAAGAATGAAAATGCTATATTTTCAGATGAATACAGGATATTTTTAAGACAAATGATAGAATATGGAAAATCAAGAAAAGAATAAAAAAGGAGTTAAATAATCTGACATAATAGTGTGCGGCAGGGATCATTGATTGACTTTGTCACTGTCTGTTTGGATTTCGATAGCAATCGATCGGTGCGCCGTCATTAAACGGGCGAACGGCATCAAAGGAAAAAACACCCTATATGGTGGGCCGCCCTGTATCACAGGGCGGCCCGGATGAGGGTATTTTCTATCCGAGGATGGCATGCAGGTCCTCTTCAGGGGTCGAGATCGGCATGATGTTGAACTTTTCCACCAGGATATTGAGCACATTGGGGGTAACAAAGGCCGGAAGGCTGGGCCCGAGACGGATATCTTTGATCCCCAGATATAAAAGGGTCAACAGAATGGCCACCGCCTTCTGCTCAAACCATGAAAGGACCATTGATAGGGGAAGGTCATTGACGCCGCAGCCGAATGCCTTGGAGAGTGCTACGGCGGTCTGTATGGCGGAATAGGCGTCGTTGCACTGGCCGATGTCGATCAGCCTGGGCAGGCCGCCGATCTCCCCGAGGTCCTTGTCAAAGAAGCGGAACTTCCCGCATGCGAGGGTCAGGACGATGCAGTCCTCAGGGACAAGCTCGACAAAACGGGTGTAGTAGTTCCGACCGGGTTTTGCCCCATCGCAGCCTGCCACCAGGAAAAAGTGACGAATTTTTTTCCCCTTGACCGCCTCGATGATCCGGTCTGCAACGGAGAGAATTGCGTTGTGGCCGAAGCCGACCATCACCGACCTGTTGTTTTGATCCTTATTGAAACCGGGGAGCGAAAGCGCCTTTTCTATCACAGGGCTGAAATCCCCGTTCTCTATGTGTCTGACCCCCGGCCACCCCACCTGACCGCTGGTGAATATGTGATCCTGATAGGCATCCTTTGGCCTTTGGATGCAGTTTGTGGTCATGAGGATGGCACCGGGGAATTCCGCGAACTCCTTGGTCTGGTTCTGCCATGCGGTGCCGTAATGTCCATGGAAATGCGGATATTTTTTTAAATCCGGATATCCGTGTGCGGGGAGCATCTCCCCGTGGGTATAGACATAGATCCCCTTGCCCTCGCTTTGTTTCAGAATCTCCTCCAGATCCTTGAGGTCGTGGCCAGATACCAGGATGGCCTTCCCTTTTTTAACGCCAAGGGGGACCTTCGTGGGGACCGGGTGCCCGTAAGCCCCTGTGTTTGCCCTGTCCAGGAGTTCCATGACAAGAAGGTTGATTTCCCCGCATTTCAAAACCAGTGCAAGCAGGTCGTCCGCTGTCAGATCCCTTTTCAATGTAGCTGCAAGGGCTTCATGGACAAAGGCATAGACCCTGCCGTCCTCGATGCCGAGGATCTCGGCGTGATCGGCATAGGCTGCGATTCCCTTTAAGCCGTACATCAGGATCTCCCGGAGCGACAGGATGTCCGGGGAGATGCCCGGATAGGATTTGATGCCTGCCCCCTCCCCCTGGTTGATCAATCCGTTCAGATCCCCGGCAGGGGCAAAGCCTGCTTCAGGATAATCGAAATCAATCCTTCCCCCGGCCTTTTTAATCTTCCCCTTGATGGCGTCTCGCAGTTCGACGCAACGTTGAATCATCCCAACAAATCGCTCCTGATCGAAATTGACATTGGTCAGCGTCGCGAACAGCGCCTTGCATGCAAAGGTGTCCGCATCATGATCCTCTATCCCTATCCTTCTTCCCTCCACGGCATAGAGGGCAAGGCCCTTCAACGCATAGACGAGGAGATCCTGGAGCGCCGCCACCTCGGGCGATTTGCCGCAAACGCCTGCCTTGGTGCAGCCCTCTCCCTTTGCCGTTTGTTCACATTGAAAACAGAACATGCCCTTTCCTCCTTTTTGGATTGCTTCGGGCTATAGCCCGTGCAATGACGACTCGCTTTTCGTGTTCACTATAGGATCCGACATAAACGATTTCCCGCCCCTGGCATCTCAATCGCTTGTATCTTGATCATCCTTGTGCATCCCTTGTGTCGTTCCCTATAGGATCTTCGTGCATTCCGTCGGCCTCGGCGCCTTCACCACAAGCACGCCAAACACCTCCTTCCCTTCGTTATGAAGACAATGTGATATCCTGGCCGGGCCTTCGATCAGGGTGTCCGGACCCACCTCCGTTTTTTATCCACTATTTCCACCATGTCCCTTTCCTCCGGTACATGGAAAAAAACATCCACCGGGATGATATGCCGCTCCAGGGACCAGTCATTCACTCTTTGCCTATAATTATAGTAATCCCTGTCTGAATCGGCATTGACTTAGGTCAAGCAGTATGAAAATGAGGAGGAGAAAAAAATGATGATACGATCCGTCCGGAGGATATGCCCATGGAGATAATCGAGCATCTTTCAGAGGTCCCGGGGTCAGGTGTCCGCATCAACCCAGCGGCGGATTTTGAACGTCGCCGTCTTTCTCTATCGGGATGTCCTTGATAAGCTACTGGTCAACGAAATTGCCCCTGCCTGCTGTAAACGCAAGCAACGGAGGCCCACCATGCTCACTCAGGAGGAGGTACAGCGGCTGCTCGCTGCGATGGAGGGCGGGCATGCCCTCATGGCGAAGCTGTTCTATGGCGCGGTCTGCGCCTGATTGATGGGCTGGGAATCAAATACAAAAGGGGCGGCGGAAAAACCGCCGCCCCTTTTGTTCGATCTGATGGATCAGTATGACCACCAGGGTTTCACTTCAACAAAGAGCCTCATTATCGCATAACCGCCCCGGATGTCGTAGAAGATGACCTCCAGGTTGTAAGTCCCCGGGAAGTTGCTCTGGAATGTCCACATGAAACCGCCGTCCGCGGTCTGACCAACGGAGCCGATATTGCACGATGCATAGAGCTGATCACCGTCAGGGTCCGTGACAATGAAGTCGGGTGATCCGATCATGACCTCTTCACCCACCTTGACCACAACCGGTCTGGTCGGGCACCCCTCGATGAAGGGTGGATGGTTGAGCCACGTGCCACGGTTCACGATGAGCAGCGGGAAGTCCTCGAACCCGATCGCCCCGCGGGAGTCGGTGCAGGTGATGAGGGCGGTATAGCGGCCCTCGAATTTCGGCGTGAATCTGATCAGCCCGCTGCACGGGTCGATCATGTCTTCGATCCAGGGCCCGTATTGATACGATGGCATACCGTTGAGGTTCATCCGGTACACGAGGGTGTCCTGATCGTTCCGAATCTGGCTCCAGTCGTTCACCGGGAAGCCGGGGAGATGGGTGGTCGCGGGTGTACCGCCCTGGAACTGCGCCATGGAGAAGACGAAGCAGTCCGGATCGATGAACTTGATCAGGTATTCACCGACTTGACCCACATAG